>CBDUHU010000026.1:0-14124 GCA_965366725.1 uncultured Kangiellaceae bacterium | reverse complement strand
AAGGGACTATTGCGCAAACCGGTTTTAGTCTTATCATTTGGCCTGGTTTACAGTCTGCCCGTAATATTATTGGGTCATTTTATCTTTCGCTATGAATCACTTAGTTTAATTGAAGTAGCCAGTATTCTATTTATCACTAACCTTCTGTTCTTAACTCTCGCCGTTCCAGCAGGTACTCGGGTAGCAAGTGCACTGTTTTCTGATTTAACTCAATTAAAACTACCAACTCAAAAAGTCGTATTCAGAAGTTATTTACTAATGACTGTAGTCTTAATCACTGGACTGTTCTTACATGGAAAACTGATCGCTAGCATGCACCATAAAAGTCAGTTATTAAAAGCACAATACAGTGTTGACTGGGACTCTATCGAGTATGACCTGCCTTCATTTTCACAGTTTGTAAACGGTAAGGCACTATCTAATTTATCATTTGATATTGTGATAGAAAACCCTACAGAATATGATATCGTTCTGGAAACCAGTCAAATCTTTGTTGAACAGAAAGAAGTTACTATCGCTACCATCGATTTAAAAGGCTTTGAAATTCCAGCAGGCGAGTCTCGTAAAGTAAAAATGCAGCTGGACTCAGATTCAGATTTAAGCCGGGTAACCAGTTTTAAGCATATTCTCGAAGATTGGCGTGTTGATATGCACCTTGAGTTACTTCCCGGGATCCCTTTTATCTTAAATATTGTTGAGTAAAAGAGGAAAAAATACCATTATTGTTAGAATAAAGAAAAAGGCGCCTAAGCGCCCTTAATATGACTGGTATTTAACAACACGACCTAGCCAACAATTTCTAACAACTCAACATCAAAAACCAGTGTCGAGTAAGGTCCAATTGCTGCACCCGCGCCTTGCTCGCCATAAGCTAATTCATAAGGAATAGTTAAGCGCCACTTAGATCCGGTAGTCATCATTTGTAATGCTTCAGTCCATCCTTTAATTACACCATTAACCGCAAATTCCGCAGGCTGTCCTCGTTCAACCGAGCTATCAAAGACAGTCCCGTCGATTAACATACCATGATAATGGGTTCTAACGGTTGATGTGGCAGTCGGCTTTTCACCTGAACCTTCAGTAATGATTTCATACTGTAAACCAGATTCAGTAATCATCACGCCTTCTTTGTCGGCGTTTTGTTTAAGGTAAACTTCACCGGCAGCAATCACATCTTTTGCCTGTTCAGCTTGTTTAGCTTGCATAATCTGAGTGATATGCTGGAACGCAGCTTCAATGTCTTTTTGTGGAACAGCCATTTCAGCCTGACTAAAAGCATCTCTTAATCCGTTAGCTACCGCTTCAATATCTAATCCGTCAAATGGCTGACTTAATAGTTGACCACCCATATTAAGACCAATTCCATAACTAGCCTTTGCTTCTAAACTCTCGTATTTATCGCTCATTGGAAACTCTTATAGTTCAAAAAAAGGGCGATTGTATCATAAGCTAAAGCAAACTGTCCTCACTGAACCAGGATTTATTCAAATCCTCTTAGCAAGCTCAGACTCCCGCATTTATAGTCCCATGCGCGCAAATACATCCGACAGACGCCCGATAATCTCGGTTAATTCAGGGTGTTTCACTTCAAAGTTTTCAGCACTCTCTTTTAATCGGCCCAATAAAAATTCATCACCACTAAGTAGTGCCTGTGGATCATTAATTCGTGACTCAATTTCGCCGGCAAGTGTTTGCATTGATTGGCTTTGTTCGGCGTCAATTTGCTCATTTTTAACTAGCGCTTCTCTTAATTCGAACAGAATTTCGGACATTTGCTGCTTGTTCATTCAACTCTCCTTCAGGTTTGCTAAACCGATTAAGACTACTTACAAGCCTAGTCTAAACCGTCAGGTGCCACAAGCAAAGAGACTAAACATTAACCAAAGGATGTTGTGGATCAATTCCTGCCATAAAAGGTAAACGTGGATTCTTATTGGTTATCTGGTAAACCATTCCCAACCAGTTGTTAAAGGTCGAAAGCGCAGTATCACGCCAGGTGTTATCCAACTGTTCTATTAACCACTGTTCAGGCCAGCGGGGTAATTCTCGTTTTGCTGATAGACTTTTTTCAAGCTCTGACTGGTATATAGCCAGTCGCTGAATCACTTTTTCAGAAAAATAATTCATCGGGACTGGAGGGTAGTCACAACGCTCGCCAGCAGACCATCGATCAATCTCTCTTTTGTATTCTTTGAGTAAACTCAAGTCATCATATTCTGGGTGTCCCTGAAAAAAAACCAGCCGAAAACCGTCGGGACTAACTGCCAGATGTACCCCAGCTTCTTCACTCTCAGCCAACGTGATAACGCCTTTGTCTGCCAACTGGGTGCGGGTTATTTGATTAAAACGGGAGTGAGGTACATCAAACCGGGTATTCATATGACGGGTGAGCGGATGGTTAACCGGGCTTAATCGATGAACAAAGACTCCCCATTTTTTATTAGCTAACGGTTTTCGTCGAATTCCGTATAAGTACTGAACCACCGCATGGGTGGCCAGGCAGGCACATAAAGTTGAAGTGACATTTTCTTTTGCCCAATCAATCACCTGGGTCAACTCCGGCCAGAAAACTTCCTGCTCCAGAGATTCTGTCACCGGGTTTGCGCCGCTGATTATCAGCGCATCAAGTCCATTCTGTTTAATTGTGTCAAAGTCCTGATAGTGGCTGTCCACCCACTCTTGAGCTTCAGGCGAACGCTCAATAGAAGACAAGGTAAAGACATGAACGTATATCTGAACAATCTGATTGCAATCACCGACCAGTCGCATAAATTGTCTTTCTGTCGCCTGTAAAGTTGCATCCGGCATCATATTCAGCAATCCAACGTGCAGTTCGCGAATATCCTGATGAGTGGCTTTATCTAAAGTGAGAACTTCGTGGTGATCGTCCATTAGCCGTTGAAATGTCGGTAAACTTGAAAAGGCAACCAGGGGCATTACCCTACTCCTTGAACATCTAGCCATCTATAAGGCCATACACTATACCCATAATACGCCTATAGATAAACCATTTCGATATAGCGAGTTGGCATACCGCCAATTAATAGTTGGTTGCAGTGTTGATTTTAGTCGGGCCAATGCCAGGCGGGTTGATCTAATATTCCCTGACCGATAATTTCAGTTTGTCCCAGATGCTTAGTTAACTCAATTGAATGACACTCAGGATGACTATTTAATGCGTTAATTAAACGACTGGCATGGGATACAATCCAAACCTGAGTATGTTCGCTCACAGCGACAATCAATCGGGCAAGCGCCGGTAGCAAGTCTGGATGAAGGCTGGTTTCCGGCTCGTTGAGCACCATCAAAGGAGGCGGACGCGGTGTAAGTAGTGCTGCAACCCATAACAAATAGCGCAGGGTTCCATCGGATAGTTCTGCGGCTGATAGTGGCCTCAATAATCCGTGTTGCGAAAACTCTATGTCAAAGCGTCCATCGGATTGACCAACAACCTTTAGTGATGCTCCCGGAAATGCATCACTGATAGCAACCTCAAGTGCAGCATGATCACCAATTTCAATAATTGTCTGTAAGGCAGCTGCCAAATCTCGACCATCATGGTTCAACACGCAAGTACGCGTGCCAAGTTGTGGCTGACGTGCAGGTGCTTCTTTATCAGTTCTAAAATGATCATAAAAGCGCCAACTTCGGATCATTTCTCGTAACTGAAAAACTTCTGGTACAGAAACAGAATCAGTCACCTTTTCAAAGATACTGCTAAAATTTCCAGCTTCTGTTGTCACTCGTCGCCAACCGGACTTGTCTCTTGCCCTGACCATAGCGCCTTTGCGTTCAACAAGCTGGCTGGAAGGTCGGTAATAATGACCAGCCCAAATCGATTCATGTTTAATTTCAGGATCAAATGCAAACGCAGAACTTGACGGAACAGGTAAACCTAAAGCAATAGAATATGCTAAGTCTTCACTGGCAAAACCAAGACGTAAACGCACTCTTTCTTTACGTTGTAACCCCTGTACCAACACTTCACCTTTTTTCATCTGTGAAGAAATGGTTTCCGGCCCCGCCCAGAAAACTGAGTTCAGCCCACCTTCAGAGGCCAGAGAGTTAACCACTCCTCCCTGTGCAGTTTCTGCTAACAGACGAAGTGCTCGATATAAGTTGGACTTTCCACTGGCATTTGCACCGGTAATCAGATTTAACCGTCCCAAAGGAACCACTAAGTTCAAAATCGAACGATAGTTGTTAATCGCAAGCGAGGTTAGCATAAATTAAAAGACCAATTGGAGATTGAAAAAATTGTAGCAATAAATCTTATGGAATTCATCAAGCGATTAATCATTAGAAAACAGATATTGAAACTAAACATTGCATTTACGCCCAGTCGACTCCCGCTGGTAACTGATAGTTACTAAACTCCAGATGTAACACTCTACGATGAGTTGGTTTTGTCGCTTTAGCAGAGGCGTGTAACAAATGGGGTTTCATTACTAACGCTGCGCCTTCATTTGCACAAAATTCAATTACAGGTTTGTCCTTAATATATTGTTCTACTTGCTGGCGCGACATAAGGCCATTTAAGTGGCTACCTGGTATCATTTTCAAGCAGCCATTAACCGGTGTAGAAGCATCCAGATTAATCCGACAGGTAACCATGCTGTTGAGTACTTCCAGGGGCGGCTGCACATGTAAAACGTTATCTTTTACACTCCATAATTTCCAATCTGCATTTTCAAACTGTCTGGATACCGCGACTGTTTTATCCTGATGCCAGCATACAGACCAATTATTAGTTGTTGTTTTATCAAAAATAATCGCTCGAACAAGCTGTGCGCGACTTTTCAGGTAGACGCTTATTTTGTCGATCAAATCTACCGAGGAAACTAGTTGATTAACCGATGATAATTTCTTTTCAGCGTTGCGGATCCCGGCGGCGTTTGCTTCACTTTTCAACTCAGCCATTTCTCTGATAACTGCATGAACCTCTGCTGGCTGGATAAAATTCCTGATTACCTGATAACCACTACTCTGCACCATCAACTCCTGCTCAGTTATCATTTTCTTTCGGCAAGTCACTGGATAGTGAGGCGCTATTTGCAAATATAATTTTTTCATCCTTCAGTTTAATTAGTTGTTCACTGGTTAACCCAACCTGATGATTCAATACTTCAATTGTATCAACTCCCAACAATGGCGGAGCGATCTCATAACATAGCTCAACCTGTGAAAACTGCGCCGGATTGGCAATTTGAGGCAGGCTATGGCCACTTTTTGTCCTGGTCTCAAAAACCATCTGACGATGCTTAACCTGGGGAAGGTCAAATGCTTGGGCAATATCATTAACCGGACCACAGGGTACATTTGCCAGAGCAAAATTTTGCAACCAGTTGTCCCGAGGTTTCTTTTCGATAACTGACGTTAACAGTGAAATTAATAATTGGCGGTTTTCAACTCTATTTTCATTGGTTTTAAACCTCTCCTCTTTAGCAAGCTCACTAACTCCCATCACACGACAAGCAGACTGGAACTGTGAATCATTGCCAACCGCTAACATCAAATAACCATCACTACATCGAAAAGTCTGATAAGGCACTATATTAGGATGGGCATTACCCTGCCTTTGCGGAGGCTGTTTATTAACCAGACAATTCATCCCCTGATTAGCCAACATCGCCAGTTGAGTGTCAAGCAATGCCAAATCAATATGCTGGCCTTTACCAGTAGTGTTGCGATAATTAAGCGCGGCTAAAATTGCCGTTGTCGCATACATCCCAGTCATTAAATCAGCGACTGCGACCCCCACTTTTTGCGGCTCTCCACCTTCTTCATCGGTTCCACCGGTAATGCTCATCAGTCCACCGGTTGCCTGAATCATCGCATCATACCCTGGCAAGCCTGCCATTGGACCTGTTTGACCAAACCCAGTAATCGAACAATAAATCAGGGCCGGGTTAAGCTTTGACAAAGATTGATAATCCAGACCGTATTTTTTGAGGCCTCCGACCTTAAAGTTTTCTACCACTATATCCGCCTGTGTAGCCAGCTTTAAGATCAGTTGTTGTCCCTGCGGCTGAGTAAAATCAATGCAAACTGACTTTTTCCCCCGATTAGCTGTTGCAAAATATGCTGAAAGATCCTCATCCCCCAAATCAATAAATGGCGGTCCCCATTGACGCGTATCGTCCCCACCATCGGGCTTCTCTATTTTCCATACGGTGGCACCGTAATCCGCAAGCATCTGAGTCGCCCAGGGGCCAGCTAGAATGCGACTTAAATCGAGCACCCTGATGCCACTTAACAGACAATTACCACGGTTAGTAGCATCGGTATTTTGATTAGATTGTGACAACGACCATTCCTGATAAATAAACACAATTGATGAGCATATAGCTTCTATCTATTAAATGGCAATATCAATCGAGAAATTAGTAAATATTTTTGTTACTCTAGTCGCATTCAATTTATAGCAGGTTGACAGACCAATGATCACAGTAATTTCCCCAGCCAAAAGCCTCGACTTTGAAAGCCCTCTGGCAACTCGCCAGAAATCACAACCTCAATTTTTACCCCAATCGGAAGTATTAATTGAACAGCTAAGAGAACTTGCGCCACAAGATATTGCGACACTGATGAAACTAAGTGAAAAATTGTCGCTGCTCAATTTTGATCGTTTTCAGTCATTTAGCCCACCTTTTACGCCAGATAATGCGCGTCAGGCACTTCTGGCTTTTAAAGGAGATGTTTATCAGGGCCTGGACGCAGAGAGTTTTAGCGGAAATGATTTTAAGTTTGCCCAAAAACAGCTGAGAATTCTCTCCGGCCTATATGGTTTATTACGCCCACTTGATCTGATCCAGGCTTATCGTCTTGAAATGGGAACTCGCTTTGAGAATAAGGCAGGCAAAAGTCTGTATGACTTCTGGGGTGAAAAAATTAACCTGCAATTACAAAAAGAGTTGGCAAAACAAACGCATCCTGTTTTGATTAACCTGGCATCAAATGAATATTTCAAAGCAGTAAAAGCTAAACAATTGCCGTACCGAATTATTACTCCAAGTTTTAAAGATTTTAAAAACGGTCAATATAAAATGATTAGTTTTTATGCAAAACGGGCGAGAGGATTAATGAGTCGTTTTATAATTCAAAATCAAATTTAAAGTCCTGAAGGCATCAAAGATTTTGATCTTGCCGGTTATTATTTTGATCCTAAAACTAGTACTGACGACAACTGGACTTTCTTACGGGATGAAATTCCGACAGGATAAATAATATTACCTGAAGCAGAATTAATTTGAGACATTTCGCACACATATAAACGCAAATGTCTCCTTTCAGCATCAATCTGGATCATCGATAATACTCTTCCATAATGATGCAAAGGATATGCTTCTATGTTATTTAATAATACCAAGTTAACCACTAAAGACCAGTCATTTCAGAAAACATCAAGCCATCAGGAAAGCCAGCCATTTTTATCCAGTTACCCAGAAGCCAAAATTTATCTCGCTACCGCGCTATCGATTATTCCACTGACAATATCTGATATTTCTGCCGCAGAACAACCGCAGCTATCAGCTGAAAGGCCACCATTACAACTCGCCCAAAGCTATCAATCAAATAACCAGTTAACTGATTTTCTGGTCAGTGAAAAGCTTGACGGAGTGAGGGCTTATTGGGATGGTACAAACCTGTATACCCGTAGTGGTAACCGGATCAAAGCGCCAGCATGGTTTCTTCGGGAATTCCCTGTGACTCCACTTGATGGAGAATTATGGATAGCAAGGTCAAACTTTGAAATCCTTGCCGGAATTCTAAGAAAAAAAACACCTGTAGATTCAGATTGGCGTCAAATTAAATATATGGTATTTGATTTACCAGCAGATCTGTCTCAGTTTGAAAGTCGCTATAAAAAACTAAGTCGAATAGTTGCCAACAGTCACTCTAAAATTATCACATTGGTGGCACAACAATATGTTTCGTCCAACGATAAGCTTCAAGATTTGCTCTCTTTGATTTTACAGAAAGGTGGTGAAGGATTAATGCTACACCGCAAAAATTCTCTTTATCAAGCCAGACGAAATGATGACTTACAAAAATTAAAACCTTTTAATGATGATGAAGCCAGAGTGATAAGCTACATTCCCGGGAAAGGAAAATATATTGGTTTGTTAGGTGCTATTGAAGTGATTAATAGCGATGGAAAACGTTTTAAGATCGGTAGCGGTTTTAGTTTGGAGGAGCGAATAAACCCTCCTCCACTCAATAGTATTATCACTTATCGGTATCGTGGAAAAACCAAATACAACACACCTCGTTTTGCAACCTTTTTGCGTCGTCACAATCAGGATATTTTGTAGTCAATTTTTACTGTCCTACTCAATCAGGTTCACAACCATCCGCAAGGGTGTCACTTACCGGTCGCCAAACGCCCCATAGGTTATTGAGGTAAACCAGACTCGGTGCTTCACCACCGACCACTTGCCAACCATTAACATACTCACGGCAGTCCAATGAGTCAATCACCACATTTCCCGCTGAAACATAAAGTTTGGCGGGGTCCCAATAACCTTCTTCAATCTCAGCAGGCGGTTCATGATCTCCCGTTGCTAACAGACATTCGCCGGACGTACTAATTGCAAAAGTCATCTGAGAGGTCAAGCTCTGATAGGTGTTGTCTTTGGACGCAGCCAGTGCGCTTAATGAGACACTCGCAGCATTGGTACAATCGGTTGTTCCGTCTGCTGTTTTTAACTGAGTAAACTGACCATTCAAGTCAACTGTGGTCGCATTATTGGGTAAAACAAACTCATTGGTATCAACTTGCCCAAATGAATCAGTGGTTACCAGCAAAACAGTGTCATTATGATTATTGTAAAAATGAATTTCTTTTTTTGAACTATTATCATAGGGACCTCCTTCACCTAATTCATATATTGGCAATTGAACCACAATTTTTTCCAATACTCTGGCAAAATCCTGACGATATGAAATTGTCCCCTGAACGGCTAAACGATTAAACTCCGTTGTTGCGGCCAACTTTGCTTGCTCAATGATCGCTGTGGGATAAAAACCGTAGCGTCCAAGTAACTCCAGATAATTGATAATATCTGAATTGGATAATCGTACCTCGTAGCTGGTTTCTTCATTTCTCGAGTTGTCGGTAAGCTTGTTAGTGACATCTGGAATTTGTCTGATATAACGAGAACCAAAGTCATTTTGTTTTTGAAAACAAGTCCAATCATCTTCAAGATCTTCTTCAACCGCAACACAGTGATCAAAGGTCGCCTGATCTTTCAGGATCTGATCCTTAGCTGCATATGGTCCGCGGTTGTACATAAACGCCATTAGCATCGATAACGCATCAGGATCTTTTGATGCTTGTAAAAAAATATGCATCGAATCCTGTGAAGCATCAGAATCCTGATTCCAGGGAAGAGAACCACTGACAATTGCCAGTGCAGAGCCATTGTAAAAACCGCTGCTTATTGATGAACCTAGAATATTACGAGCCGGTCCATTATTTGAGCTAAGTACCTCTTTCGGATTCATATCGGCATAAGGAGTGGGAAATCCTCCACCAACAATCCCCTGTAATTCAGACCAGGCACTGCCGGGGTACTCAATTTGAAGTACCCCATCATCTTCCAGCGTTTCACTCATTTCAACGTCTGGTAAATCATTGCCTAACGAACTTTCCTGCAAACCTTTAGATACAAAATAATTGGGGTTCATCTGTCGTTCAAAATAGTCACCAAACATTTCGTTAGTTGCAAATGGCCTGGTTAAATCAAAAGTACCACCGTCCCCTTTTTTTAAGCCATATTGCATTTGCACACGACTCACTGCACTGGCATGGGCAAATGCAATCGCCCATAATTTATGCTCAATGATTGTCGCGTTACTCGGATGATTCAAAATACTGAGATTAATAAGATCCGGATGTTCCTCTTTCCAGTTGATGTGATAAAACTGACCTGGATTGTTACAACCTTCTCTGTCGATATCAAATCCGCCATCAGCGGTTTCAATAATTTCACAGTGATAATTGACCGTTACTTTGTCCGCTAAACGAATCCGGTAGTCTATATCGCCATTTTCATCGATAGCCATCAACTGTTGATATTGTTGTTCATTAACAAACTTCACTGCGTTGGCTGAATGCATTACTCCTCCATGAATTATCATGAGAATAATGCCACCATAAATAGATTTATTTTTCATCATTAGTATTCCATCTTCTTGGGTTAATTTAGTTAAAAACCACGATAAAACTGACCAAAGGTGATTTTAGATTTCAATTGAGTTTTTACCTTATAGGCATCTTCAAGCTATGAAGATGCATTGCACTTTCCTTTATTTTCCCAGGGACCATCAATCGTATCAGGACTATTAGTCAGCCCAGATGCCCACCACTTGTTTTCATATACATCGCCGTTAAACTCAACCCGAATTCCCGCTGTCGGGTAAACTACATCCGGGTGCCAACTCTCTAAAATGCAGGTTTCAGGCGAGATTATCTGAAAAGAACTTTGCATAGATGTACTCAGCCCAAGGTTATCGGTTAGTGAAATTTCCAGAACATATTCACCATAAGATTGAGGAGTCCAGGAACCAAGGTAGTTTTCATTATTATTATTTGATAAGTTGATTGGCTGGTTGTTTATCTCTGCCGTTAGCGAAACAATATGACCATCGTCATCAAATGCATTTATTTCAATATTAACGGTTGATAAATCCTGACTTAATATGACTTCATCCGATGCAGGAGAAATCACCTTTGCCCATGGTTCGCAATCCTGTTGACAGGGAGAACTTCCCTTTCCATATTCAATATCCAGCGTGACCGGACTATTCTGATAATAGGATTGGACTTTCTGGATCCAGAAATAATCATCAGTCGGATCAGAGCCAACGCCATCTGTAGAAACACCAACACCTGCACCAAATAATGCGGCAATAACGCCTGACTCTTTTGCGCTTGCAAAGTGACTTCCAAAAGTAATTTCATTTTCGGAAACTGTCAGGCTATCATCAGCGGCGAGATTCTGAGAAAAATACTGCAAACGTTTTTCGTCGGTTATTCGCAATGAATCACCAAAAAAGAAACTGGTTGAACTATCCTCACCTTTGGTTGCAACATTGGGTAAATCACTAAATAAATTACCGGTGTATGCACTGACCTGTTGACTGCCATTAATATGTCCTACAGGAAGTTGCCACAATATGACTGGCTTACTCGAAGTCTGATGAATTGTCTTAACAAAATACAAATAGTTCATCCAGTGATCATTATTAAAGAACCAGGTAGAATCTGCCGGATTAATCGTATTTTGATGAATCATTGCATCTAACCCGTACTTATCGATAGAAATAAAATCGGCACCGTTAGATAAAACACCGGCGTCCATTGCATAACGCGTGGTCGCCTCTGCACTCTGTCTGATAGCTTCTCTTCCTGCTTCCCAGCCAAGATCATCAGTACGCCTTAACACCCCCTGACTGGCGGAAAAAGTAGCATCAGCCCAAAGGTTAATTTGCCAGCCATAAAAAATATTATGTCCTAACCGTCTTTTTCTTTGAATCGTCCGGTTAATACGCTCAACCAGAGATTGAATGGTGCCAGCGTTTTCAGCAATAGAATCTTTTCCAACAACTGTAGTAATTAGCGATGGGTCATTAGTACCTAAATGAAGTACTCCGTTTTGTTGAAAGTAACCAAGAAAATCAGGCTCAAGAATAATTCCGTAGAGTTCACCATTAGCCACACTTTCGACTTGTTCCATAAAAATATTGATATCATCAAAATAGTCATTCATATAATCAATATCCCGAATATGGGCTAAGTCGGTAGTAAAACTCTCTCCGCCATCAGGTATGTTGTAGTAGACAAAGAACGGGATCATTCCCAGGCGTAAACTCTCTTCAGTAAACCTGGCGGCTCGCTTGCCTCCCCAGCTTTGCCAACCTCTTTCCATTGGTCCACCGTTAATATAAATATAACGGATGTCCATATCCTTGTTGGTCAAGTCGCTATCAATATCACGCCAGAAATCAAGGTCGGATTCACTATCTTCGGAAACAGAACCAATTGACAAATATTTTGGTAACCCCGGTAGTTCACCATCCGAATGATTAATTCTGAGTCCAAGATAATAATGTTTACCGGAAGAAGTAGTAATTTTAAGCCCAGTTCTTCCCGCAGACTTAGCTTTGACTTTTAATGTCTGATGGTCCACTTCCAACTCGATTAATGCGGACTTACGCGACAAAACTCTGCTGATAGTCTGGTCAAATATATAGTGTCCCGTTTCACCCTGATCCAGATTGATTTGCACAGGTAAACTATCTAACAATAAACTGGTTACCGGAGAACTACCCGCTTCTACAACCACCAGCTGCTCACTGGTACTGGCTGTCGCGCCTAGTTCATCTGTGGCGATTGCAGTTACTAAAAAATTCCCCACAGATTCAGCCTCAATTGACCAGCTATAAGGTGCACTGGAATCAACTCCCAGGGGCTGGTTGTTGAGCAAAAAAGCGACTTGAGAAATGGTTCCGTCAGAATCAGAAGCATTAACCACAACATCAACAACTTGCCCGGGGTTAACCGATGCTAGCGATTCCATTGAAACCTGTGGCGGGTTATTTACTGCCCCCCCACCAACCATTAAAGTCACTATCTGACTCTCGGTACATCCATCGACATTACACAAGTCAACCTGCAACTGGTGTGACCCGGCAGATAAAGTCGGTTGACAACTTCCCTTTTGTGCTTGATTTCCATTGCTCAACAGACTGTCCTGACAGATCGCAGAGTGATTATCAAAAAGGGTCCAGGAAGTCCCATTTACACCCCACCATAGATTCCATTCGATATTCACTGAATGACCATCTTCTATGGTTTCCGGCAACCAGGCGATTACTGGTGCTGACGGCGGCGCGGCGATTAAATTTCCACTAAAAGAAATAATCAACATAAGACAGATTGATTGAATTATTTTCATATTCAACTCCATTAGCTATTGATGATGCTTAAGATTGGCACTAAGAGCCGGTGACAACTCCCAGTTTTTTAAGTTACCCGATAGTTGACTTTCTATCGGGTAATCGGGGTTATGGATTCTGATTCAAATAGTTTCGATGAGGGCTGGAAAACTGATGTCCATCAGCCTCATCCCAGTTAATTGACCAGGTCATTAATCCTCTAAAATCAGGGTAAGCCTGTTGTGGTTGATAGCTGCCACACTGACTAAGTTTAAGCAGACAGTCTAGCGCCTTATGTACCTCAGCCGCAGTGGTATAACCGGTACTCGCAGAGCGACTACCTGATGGCAACCCTATTGCTACCTGAGAAGCTCTTAGTCCTGGAAAAAAGTTGTTACTGCTTGCGGCATTAAATCCGGTTAATAGCATATCAATCATAGCGACATGAAAATCAGCGGTCGCCGGTTGATAAATCAAACCATCTGAGCCAAACATAGAGCCAGTGTTATAGTGTTGAACATGCAACACCGTAAGGTCATCCCTTAATGCATGAATAAGTGGTAAATAAGCGCCCCAAATGCCACCAAAATTATTAAGGCCACCTTGAACATAAGCTGTTTCGGGTGCCATCGTTAAAATAAAATCAGAACCAAAGCGTGCTTTTAGTGAACGTGTTGCAGCAATCAGGTTGACTATTGCAGGCGTCGCCGGGTTGTCAATTGTATCGCCAGCATCCATACTTAATGAACCGCCTTCCAGATCGATATCCATTCCGTCAAACCCGTAATGTGCGATAATGTCACCCATGGTACGGATATAATTTTCTTTTGCCGCCTGAGTGTTTAACTGAATGTGAGCATTAGCACCACCGAGAGAGATTAAGACTTTTTTGCCACGAGATTGTTGAAGTTGTACCCCGGCGATAAATTCAGCGTCGCTCTCATTATATGGTGCAAAAGCAACTTCACCTTCCTGCCCACCCGGTTTATTCTGGGCAAATGATACATTGATAATATCCCAATCAGTCACTACATCTTTAATTTTTAGTGTACTTGAGCCATTATCAAAATTATGCCAGTAACCAATCAATAATCGATGCGCCAGATCAGGATCAACCTGGGTATCGGATATGGTTGCAGTAGTAGTAGCAGAGCCTTCAAGTCCATCGTTATCAGTAACCGT
>CBDUHU010000025.1:0-14591 GCA_965366725.1 uncultured Kangiellaceae bacterium | reverse complement strand
AAGGAAAAATAAGGCTGACTATCTTTTCTTCTTTTTTACCATCACAAACCCAGATTACCTGCCTTTGTCTGGCTTGCTCAAAAACATATGGCCCATCGTTCAACAAGGGAGCTGCATTTATTGAGCTGTTAATCAGGAAAGTTATAACCAATAACGGAAGCCAGATTTGTTTCATTGATAATTCTCGATTATAAGTAATAAGGGTTACTGTTTTATTTGCCAGTCAATCGACTCTCCAGCAAAAAATGGCACAATTGGATGACCATTTGGCAGGCTGATTTCGGTTGGAATTTGCCACCTTTTTTTAATCAGAGTAACAGTCGTCGTATTTCTAGCCAGACCATAAAAGTCAGGACCATTAGTACTCGCAAATGCTTCCAGTTTATCCAGTGCATTTAATTCGTCAAAGACTTGTGCGTATAATTCTAATGCACTCCATGCACTGTAGCATCCAGCACAACCACAGGCTGACTCTTTACGCTGTTTTTCGTGTGGGGCTGAATCTGTACCAAGAAAAAATTGTCTCGCACCACTGGCTACAATTTCACGTAATGCCTGTTGGTGAATATTTCTTTTTAATACCGGTAAACAAAAGTTGTGTGGCCTGATACCGCCCACAAGCAGATCATTGCGGTTAAGCAATAAGTGTTGAGGGGTGATAGTTGCTGCAACGTTGTCATCGCACGAACTAACAAATTCGACTGCATCTTTGGTGGTAATATGTTCAAAGACAATTGATAGTTGATTAAACTTATCGGTTAATGGTCTCAGATTTCGGTCAATAAAAATCTTTTCTCGATCAAAAATATCAATATGGCTATCAGTTACCTCTCCGTGAACCAAAAGTGGCATCTTTAACTCTTCCATCTGCTCAAAAACAGGGTAGAGTGATGTCATTTCACTAACCGCAGCATCAGAGTTAGTGGTTGCGCCGGCCGGATAAAATTTTACTGCGGTAACACCTGCATTTTTGGCATCAATGATATCCTGTTTGCTGGTAGTATTCGTTAAGTAGAGAGTCATTAACGGTTCAAAATCAGAACCTTCTGGACGTGCTTGTAAGATTCTTTGTTTATAGCTTAACGCCATTTCCGCATTAACTATTGGTGGAACCAGGTTAGGCATCACGATTGCTCGTTTGAAACAGCGTGCAGTCGCAGGAACTGTTTGTTCCAGCATTTCTCCATCGCGAAAATGAAGGTGCCAGTCATCCGGTGCAATAATCGTTAGTTCGTTCATGAAAAGCTCTCTTACTTTGATAGTCTGAATATTTTACCAGACAAATCTCACTAACCCCAGAGTTGTGCATCTATTCATTGATACTAAGAACAGGCTGCCGCGGGTAAATGTCCGCAGCAGAATTCTATCCGCGTTAAATAACTACTGATATTATTTTCTATTTCTGCCTGATAAGCGTTTTTGCCGGTTAGCAGCTGTTTTGGCTCTTCTGCTGGCGGCAGACTGGTTTCCGCGGTTTGAAGTGTTTTTATTACTTCTTGATTGTTTGCTTGTTGCTGCCGGGATCAGTTGATTAGGGCCATCACCAATTAACTCAGCACGATTCAATTGAATGAGTAGCTTGCGGATTGATGGCCAGTTTTTCTCATCGTGATAACGTAGTAGTGCTTTGTGTTCGCGTCGACGCACAAGATCTTTTTCTGTATAAACCGCTTCACTTTTGTAAGTGACTTTATGTAATGGGTTCTTTTCTGAGTGGTACATTGCAGTTGCCAGAGACATTGGCGAAGGATAAAAATTCTGCACCTGATCAAGTCGGAATTTATTCTTCTTTAACCATAAAGCCAGATTTAACATATCATTATCATCACATCCAGGATGTGCTGAAATAAAGTAGGGGATCAGATACTGTTCTTTTCCAGCTTCTCTGGAAAACTTATCAAACATATTTTTAAAATCGTCATAAGCTTTCATTTCCGGTTTCATCATTTTATCAAGTGTATTTTTTTCACTGTGTTCTGGGGCTATTTTCAGATATCCACCAACATGATGAGTGACGAGCTCTCTGACATATTCAGGGTCAACAACAGCCAGGTCATAACGCAGACCAGAAGCGATAGCAACTCGTTTGACTCCTGGAATTGAACGGGCTTTTTTGTAAAGTTGGGTTGTTTCGCTATGATCAGTTACCAGGTTTTTGCAGATTACAGGATAAACGCATGATAGTTTACGACAGTTTTTCTGGATTTCATCATCTTTACAGTTCAGATGATACATGTTTGCTGTTGGTCCACCTAAATCTGATACAGTTCCAGTAAATCCTGGAACTTTATCACGCATTTGTTCAATTTCTTTGATCACCGATTGTTGCGAGCGGCTCTGGATCACCCGGCCTTCGTGTTCGGTAATTGAGCAAAATGTACAGCCGCCAAAACAACCTCGCATAATATTGACAGAAAAACGGATCATCTCATAGGCCGGTATTTTGGCATCGCCATAAACCGGGTGTGGTACTCGTTCGTACTCAAGGTCAAAGACACCGTCAATTTCCTGGGTCTCCAGTGGTATCGGTGGAGTATTCACCCAAACTTCCCTGGTGCCATGTTTTTGCACTAATACTCTGGCATTATGAGGGTTAGATTCCAAATGCAGAATTCTCGAAGCATGTGCATAAAGCGCAGGGTCACGAGCAATCTTTTCAAAGGAGGGTAATCGGATAACGGTGGTTTTATTGTCCAGTCCTGCTTTACCCATCAATGGCATTGGAACAACTCGAATTGGAATATCTGTGCTACTTTTAGCGCTTTGTTGTTTCGTCTGGCATGATTCTGACGATGGTTCGTTATATTCGTATGGATTTTGTGGCTGATAGTTTTCTGCCAGATCTGAAATATTACTGGGCCAATCAATTCGGGTTGAGTCAACTTCAGTCCAACCCTGAGGAATACTTTCGCGTACAATTGCAGTTCCCGGAATATCGGTCAGTTCGCTAATCGGTCTACCCACTGATAGTCGATCGGCAATTTCCGCCATTGCTCTTTCGGCATTACCGTAAAGCAAAATATCAGCGGCAGAATCAATCAGGACAGAACGACGTACTTCATCACTCCAGTAATCATATTGTGCTATTCGGCGTAGACTCGCTTCTATTCCTCCAATAACCGTAGGTGTTTGCGGATAAACTTCGCGACATTTCTGAGTGTATACAATGACCGCCCGGTCGGGGCGTTTGCCTTCTGCACCGGGTGTAGGCATCGTCATGGCGAATTCTCTTATCGGCAGTATATCGATTGATCATTGAATCCATATTGCCAGCTGTGATGCCAAAAAACAGGTTGGGTTTACCAAGGATTTTAAACGCCTCTGGATCATTCCAATCTGGCTGTGAAATAATTCCGACTCTAAACCCCTGAGACTCAAGAAAACGGCCTATCACAGCCATACCAAAACTGGGGTGATCGACATAAGCGTCACCGGTCACAATAATAATGTCACAACTATCCCACCCCAACTCATCCATTTCCTTACGGGACATAGGAAGAAATTTTGCTCTGCCATAACATTCAGCCCAATATTTGGGGTAGGAAAACAGGTTTTTGTCAGCTTTAATCATGGCTTGGGGGTACAGCGATAGAAAGTGGGCGCGTATTCTCTCAGAAATGACACAAAGTTTCACTAAGTGATTAAAAATTAATCAGAAGAACTCATAGATTCTATCTATGAGTCTAATTCGACCAATCATAAAAGCATTCAAACCAGCATTTGATAGGCAAAACCCCTTAAATAAAGCACTTTCGGCCACCAATCAGTCGATTTTGGGTTTGAATATAAAGTGACTAGTGGTAATCTCTTGTTGTTAATATTCCGTATAAAAGCCCCTTCCTTACACGAAGACTAGTGCTTAATGGCCAAATATTGATTTATTTTAAATAAATCAATTACCATCGATGATGAAGCCTTTTGGACACCGAATATAATCACTTGAATACAGCCTGGATAAATACCTGCGGAATTTTCGGCAGTGTTCTGGTTAAATAACAATTGCTTGAATTAGTTTTATAGGAAAAAAGATGTCGACAAATATTGCACCACTTAATCGTAATGATCATAAGAACGTTAGAATTGACTTAAATGACAGTTATAAGCACCTGGAAAAACACCATATGGCGCCGGTAATTGTTCATGAAATTGCCGATGCTGCTGCTGAACTTCCGGTTGTTTTTATCAAAAATCCGGGATCTGAACAGTATATTTCGGTAGCGCTTTTAGGATTAAAGGCAGAAGAAAACCTGATTATCAAGGATGGTCGCTGGACTCGCAGCTTTGTACCAGCTGGATATACTCATTATCCGCTAGCGTTGGTACCGAACCCGGAAGATCCAAATAAATATACGGTTACTATTGATATGGATAGTAAGGCTGTTAGTGAAGAAGGTGGAAAAGCCCTGTTTAATGAAGATGGCAGTGAAACTGAATTTCTGGAGTATTGCCGAAAAGCATTAGAAGCTTATTACAAATCAGCAATGGTAACCAAAGAGTTTGTTGCAACATTGGCACAACTGGATTTATTGCAACCACAGAGTTTTTCATTTGCCGTTGGTGAAGATAAAAGAAATGTATCCGGGTTACATATTGTGGATGAAAAGAAATTGAATGAATTGTCTGACGAGCAGTTTACTGATTTACGCAAAAAGAATTACCTGATGCCTATCTATGCACACCTAATTTCGTTAAAGCAGACGCAACGCCTGGTTAATGAAATTCCTCTGGAAAGTTAAGTTAGAATCACCTTTCGCTAGTGACTGAGTGATCAATCACTGGCGAAAGCAGTGTTAAATTTAAGCTGATTTTCTTTCTAGTGCCAAATTGCCGTGCGCTTCCAGCATAGGTGAAGATTGATTTTGTAGATTAAGTGTCTGATATAAGTTAATTACTTCACCAACCATAATTAGTGCCGGGGAGACAATACCTGCCGCAGCAACTTTTTGAGCGATGTCGGTTAAGTCACCAATGACGATATTTTGATCGGCGCGTGTAGCATTCTGAACAATAGCAACAGGGGTTGTTTCCGGCAGTCCATGTTCGATTAATTTCTTACCAATTACCTCTAATGCAGATAATCCCATATAGATTACCAGAGTCTGGTGTTTTTGAGCCAAAGAAGGCCAGTTAAGGTCGCAGGTGTCATTTTTAAGGTGCCCGGTAACAAATGTGACACTATGGGAATAATCTCTGTGAGTGAGTGGAATACCGCAATAATTAGATGCACCAGCGGCCGAAGTAATACCTGGAACCACCTGAAATGGAATTTTTGCTTTTACCAGTTCTTCTGCTTCTTCACCACCACGTCCGAAGATGAAAGGATCGCCTCCCTTTAAACGTAGAACACGATGACCTTTGCTGGCGTATTCGAGTAGTAACCCATTGATATCCTGTTGTGGGACACAATGATATTTTGACTTCTTGCCAACATAGATTTTATGAGCGTCACGGCGTGTTAAGTCGAGTATTGGCTGAGTAACCAGACGATCATAAATGACAACATCAGCTTGTTGCATTAATCTTAAGGCTTTAAATGTCAGCAATTCCGGATCGCCTGGACCTGCGCCGACCAGATAAACTTCTCCACGATTTTCCTGAGGCAGTGTGTCATTTTCCAGTTTTTGGTTGAGCAGGGATTCAGCTTCTTCAAACTGGCCATCAAATACTGTCCTGGCGATCTTGCCTTCAAAAACAGATTCCCAGAAGTCGCGTCGCTGATTTGTATTTGAAAAAACTGCTTTAACCTTTGCTCGATATTTTTGGGCTAATTCAGCAAGTTGTCCGTATTGAAATGGGATAATTGATTCAATTTTTGCACGAAGTAGTCTTCCAAGAACAGGTGCATTACCGTTACTACATACCGCAATAGTCAATGGTCCACGCTCGACAATTGCTGGAAAAATAAAACTACATAGATCAGGGTTGTCGACTACATTGACTGGAATGTTTTTATTTTTTGCATCTGCAAAAATTTCCTCATTGAGTTTTCTAGCATTAGTTGCTGCGATTACCAATAATTTATTTTCAAGATGAGAGTTAGAATAATTTTCTAAAAGCAAAAATAACTTCTGATTGTTTTTTGCTAATAACTGAACATCATCGTTAGCCTGATTGGTTACCAGTGTTACATTCGCTCCTGCTTTAAGCAAAGCTGATGCTTTTCTAAATCCAATATCACCACCCCCGACAACCAGGCATGATTTGTTTTTGATATCCATGAATAGAGGAAAATAGTCCATCGGAAAAACTCACTATTATTGCAAGAGATTTAAAGATTACCTTAACCTAAAATTGAGTTATTGATTTGCATCAATTTGAGATAATTACTCGCCACAATTCTGTTTGCAAACTAATTGGTTTTGCAAATGATTCGTAATCACAACCTAAACTATCTCAAATATAGTTATCCCCTAAAAAAAATGTGGAAAAACAAGAGAAATTATATTGATTTCGATCAAAGAGCTAGAAACAGGCAGGCGTATTATCAATGGCGAGTTAATCAATTATTTGGTTGAACCACTCATATTATATTCCAAACAAAACGAGGGGAATGAGTCATGAATAAGACAAAGGTAGGTCTCTCTGTATTGGGCCTGACAGCTGGTCTGTTTGCTTCAGGCTTTGCCATGAATGCAGCTGCAGCCGAGCCCACTTTATCTGAGGCAGATTTTGAAAAAGCAAAAACATTGTATTTCCAGCGCTGTGCTGGTTGTCATGGTGTTTTGCGTAAAGGTGCAACAGGTAAAAACCTGGAGCCGAAAAATACGCTTAAGAAAGGTCAGACACGTTTAGAAAAAATTATCGCCTATGGTACTGAAGGTGGTATGAATAACTTTGATGATATTTTTAGTGAAGAAGAAATCAAAATGGTTTCAACTTATATTCAGATGGAAGCACCTATTCCACCTGAAATGTCACTTCAGATGATGAAAGACAGCACCAAGCAGTATATTGCTCTAAAAGATTATCCGAAAAAACCAATGCATGGCCGAAACTGGAAAAATTTCTTTGTGGTTATTGAAAGAGATGCTGGTAAAGCTGCAATCATCGATGGCGACAAAAAAGAAATTGTTGCTCATCTCGATACAGGTTATGCGGTTCATGTAATCAAAGGTTTAGAAAAACATCATACAGACAAACCAACTGATGCTGTCGGACGTTTCTGGTATACCATCGGTCGTGACGGAAAAGTTAACAAAATTGACCTTTGGCAAACACCAGACAAAATGTTAGTTGCTGAAACTCGAATGGCTTATGATGCACGTGATATCGCTGTATCAGGTGATGGCAAATATGTTATTGCTGGCGGTTACTGGCCTCCACACTTTGTCATTATGGATGCAAAAACTTTAGAGCCACTTAAAGTTGTTTCAACTCGTGGAATTAATGTTGATGGTGAGTATGTTAATGAATCTCGAGTAGCGGCTATTTATACTACCCCTAACGAGCCAACTTTTATGGTTGCGGCAAAAGAACTGGGTCAAATGTGGCAGGTTGATTACACTGACATTGACAACTTAAGAATTGATCAGATTGATTCTGCCAAGTTCCTTCACGATGGATTCTTTGATCCAACTGGTCGTTACTTCCAGATAGCTGCTAATGCATCAAATAAGATGGTTGTGGTTGATACTAAAGAAAGAAAACTCGAAAAAATGATCGATGTTGACAAACTTCCTCATCCTGGTCCTGGCGCAAACTGGATAGATGAGAAGTGTGGCCCTGTTGGCGGTACAACTCACTTAGGTGTTGGTCTGGTTTCTGTTTGGGGTAATGATCCAATTGGACATCCTGATCAAGCATGGAAACTTTGCTATGAAGTTGAAACAGATGGCCCCGGCGCATTTATTCGAACTCATGAAAAATCACAGTATGTCTGGGCTGATCAATTGAAGCATCCAGAGCCTGAAGTTCAACAAAGTGTTCAAGTTTTTGATAAGAAAACTCATGAAATTGTTAAAACTATTCGGGTAACTGAAGAAGATGGTAAAGCGGCGCTACATATTGAGTTTAACCAAAAAGGTGATGAGGTTTGGGTTTCTGTCTGGAATCGTACAGATAACAAAAATCCAACAGGTGAAATCGTTGTTTATGATGCTAAAACTCTTAAAGAGATTACTCGTATCAAAGGTTTAACTACTCCTACTGGTAAATTTAATGTTTACAACCGTATGAATCATAAAACTTAAATGAAAGTTAAGTAGAAAACGAAAGGTGCGACATGATTGTCGCGCCTTTTTAATTGCCAAAGAGTTTTAATTGCATTAAAAGCATTTTCAGATGGGAATTTCGATATGTCTCAAAAAGAATCAAAATTAAAAAAACTATTCAGCAAACGAATTCTAATGGGGGCAACTATTGCCGCTGGCAGTGTCTTTTTTATTGCAGGAATTATTTTTTGGGGTGGTTTTAACACAGCCATGGAAGCAACCAATACACAAGAGTTTTGTATTAGTTGTCATGAAATGGAGAATAATGTTTATCAGGAATACAAACCAACAATTCACTACACTAATCGTACTGGCGTTAGAGCTGGTTGTCCTGACTGTCATGTGCCAGATCCCTGGGTTCATAAAATGGTCAGAAAAATCCAGGCGAGTAATGAGTTGATCCACAAGGTTCTTGGAACAATTGATACCCCGGAAAAATTTGAAAAACATCGACTTTCTATGGCCAAGCGGGTATGGAAAACGATGAAAGAAACTGACTCAAGAGAATGTCGTAACTGTCATAATTTCGAATCAATGGCACCACAATTTCAAAAGCCCCGTGCTCGAAAACAGCATTTAAACGCCTTTAAAAATGGACAAACCTGTATTGATTGTCACAAGGGGATAGCGCATAACAACGTTCGTCATATGTTAACCGATGAAGAGTTGGAAGAATTAGAAGCACCAAATCCGAAGTATGTTCGTGAAGTTCCAAAAATGTATCTGGATGGTTTAAAAGCAGTTGCAGAAAAAGAAGCTGCAGATAAATTAGAGCTTGCGGCCAGTAAACAGGCTGCAGAAGAAGCCGAAGCTCAAAGAACGGCTTTGGCCATTGAAGAAGCATTAAACGATTTTAAAGCATCCGCTGCGAACAGTAGCAGTAAAACAGATGTAAAAGTAGCTGACACAAGCAAAGATAACAACGCAACCATTGATGTTGATTGGAAGAAAGCTACTAGCAGTGAGTTCACTATCTTCTATCCGGGCGAAACATCTATCGAGTGGATCTTAAATGGTCGTGACCATGGTGGAGCAAGACCATTTTCTAAAGGTGGTGATCGTTGTGTTACTTGTCACGATTCGGAAACCGCTGAAATGGGTGAAAAAATGGTAACCGGTGAAAAAGCTGAGTCCTCGCCTATTCCGGGTAAACGAGGAAGCATTCCTGTCAAAGTAGACGCAACTTATGATAGCGAGTATCTCTATATGCAGTTTAGCTGGCCTGATACTCCCCACAACCCTGTGCCATTTGTTGAAGGCGGTAAAATGGATGCTGAGAATCAGGTTAAATTAGCGGTCATGTTTGCCACTGACGAAGTAGAGTACGCTGACAGAGCCGGTTGTTGGGCAACTTGTCACCACGATGCACGCAATATGCCTGATACGCCTGAGCAAAGCACATTGGATAGTAGTGAATTCGCGTCGCAACTTGATTTTAGTGAGGGAGTTACCAAGTACCTTAAAGAGAGCCGTAGCAAGCTTGAAGTGAAAGGACGTCGCGGCAAAAAGCGGGGCGGCTGGGATAAATTGGTTGATGCCGAGTCTCTCAAAGGAGCAATGAGTGAAAATCAGATGATGGATATTATCCGTTATCAATCGGGCTCAAAACTCATTGATGATGGCCATATCCTTGAGCAAAGAGAAATGAATGGTGGGCAGGGCGCCGAGTTTACTGCTCGATTAAAAGGTGGTAAATGGACTATGGTGATGAAACGAAAGTTAGTTTCGGAAAAAACTGGAGATATCAGTCTGGTACCGGGACAAGTTTATAACTTTGGCTTCGCCATTCATGATGATTACTCGAATTCACGATTCCACCATGTATCACTGGGATATAAATTAGGTTTTGATAACGCTGAAGTAGAGATTAATGCAACAAAACAATAGCTTGTTGCTAAG
The DNA here is from genome assembly GCA_965366725.1 of uncultured Kangiellaceae bacterium. Taxonomy (GTDB): domain Bacteria; phylum Pseudomonadota; class Gammaproteobacteria; order Enterobacterales; family Kangiellaceae; genus Aliikangiella. The sequence continues at coordinate 4,482 of CBDUHU010000025.1, read as the reverse complement.
AAAAACAGAGCCTGCAGGAAGCTGGGCTCGTTGGCCTAACTAAGTCCCATCGCTTAGTTAACCTTTTGGGGAAGCCTTTGGTTTCCCTTTTTTTTTGCCAAAACAACTTTTAGGAAATTGGTCAGACTGTTACTATTCTGACTATCTGCTATTTAATAAAACTAAACTCAGATTGCTTAATGGAGAAAACAGACTATGAAAGCCATTTTTATCTTCTTTATTTCTATTTTCTTAATCAATGCATGCGCAACTCAACCCGGTAACTCTGCACAAAACCAGGTCGAACAAACCACTGAAAAAGTCACTGTTAGTATGCTTAAGTATCAATTTGTGCCTGAAGTTATAGAAATAAAAGCAGGCCAAAGCGTGCGTTGGATTAATAAGGAAAAACGTCAATATCATAGTGTCTGGTTTGAAAAAAGCGGAGGACAGGAATCTGATTATTTATTTCCTGATGAATCATGGGAGAAAACATTTGATAAACCTGGTGTTTATGAGTATCGATGTGGACCACATCCCGAAATGATAGGAAAGGTAATTGTTCAATAGATGTAATAAGGATTATGTAGATAGTTCTTACGCTATAGCATTCTGCCAGGGTCAGCTAGTTTCTGGAAACTGCAAATTAGTTAATAGTCAATAACCCGAGTGAAGTTCCTGGAAATAATATAGGCATTGCCTACCAGCTTAATTGTTAATTCAGGCTAAGTTTTTGAATAAATTTTTGCTGCTGATTTTTCTGATTGAACTGAAAAAATACAAGCCCAGAATAGACTACTGACTAGAGTGAATGTTAATGGTTGTATAATGTTAACCGCCTCCAGATTTGAGGCGATCCAGTATGATAGCGGACCAAATGTAGCGCCAAAGATAATAGTCGATAGACTTCTCACTGGTAACCAATAATAACTGATGTGAAAAGTAATACTAAATAAGCCCCATAGTAGTATTAGCCATAATGGAAGGGTGAAATGAGGGTCACTAAATTCTATCAGTCCGAATGTAGCCAATAAATAGTCAACGATGATACCGCTTAACATTATCAGAAAGATCTGAAAATACCTTCTTCGCGTGTGCGCGTCATTAAAAAATAGCTTTCCAAAATAACGCTTTTCGCAATAGTAATAGCCAATGATTATAGGAATTAATAATAGATGAAAACTTGCAGAGTGGCCAATTACAGCAAGTAGCCAGCCAATCTGAAAAATAATCAGTGTTAAGTAAAAATAGTGATGTTTAGCCAATTTTGCTGAGTTCCATTGCAACTAACGCCCTGGGTTTTACCAGATGTAGTTGGCAAGCACTGATGACCTGCTCTCTAAATCCACCTTCGCAATAACAAAGGTAATACTGCCACATGCGATAAAACTGATCATTAAAGCCCTGTTTTTCTAATTCAGATTTGTTTTTTTCAAACGCTTCTCGCCATTTTTTTAAAGTTGTTGCGTAGTGAGTTCCCATATCATCCATATTGGTTATGCGTAGATTAGTTGATTTGGTGAGGCTTTTGCTGATTGCGTTAATTGATGGAATACAACTTCCAGGAAATATATACCGTTTAATGAAATCTACTTTTTGCCTGGCTGAATCGTAACGCTGGTCAGTAATAGTAATTGCCTGTAGCAGCATTTCACCATTATCTGATAGTAATTGGCTGCACTGATTGAAAAATGTATCATAATACTGATGACCAACGGCTTCGATCATTTCGATAGAAACCAGTTTGTCGTACTGACCAGTCAGATCTCTGTAGTCACTGTTAAGCAGAGTAATGCGGTGGGAAAGTTTGGCTTTTTCTATTTTATTTTGGGTATATTCATACTGTTCATTGGAAATTGTGGTTGTGGTTACTCGACAGCCATATTGACTGGCTGCGTAAATCGCAAACCCTCCCCAGCCAGTACCTATTTCAAGTACATGATCGTCTTCTTTCAGTTTCAATCGACGGCAGATACGTTCTAATTTGTTTAAAGAGGCCTGTTTCATTGCTTGATCTTGTTGGTAAAAAATACCTGATGAATACATCATTGTCTGATCGAGAAATAAACTGAAAAACTGGTTGCCCAAATCATAGTGGGCCAAGATATTACTCTTACTACCACTTTGAGTATTTCTATTTAGCCAGTGAAATAGTCGTTTTATCGGTTTGGTTATTCGAGCAAGACCTTCTTCCATAGAGTCCATTACCGTTTGATTGACAGCGAATAATTGGATTACTTTAGTAAGATCGTTACTTTTCCAATAACCATTTATATAGGCTTCTCCAGCACCTACACCACCACCGAATGCAATATACCAGTAGAATTGATCGTCCAATATATCAATTGTTGCAGTGAGAGAGCTATTGCTTGAACCACTAAATATGTTTGTTTCGCCGTCATCATTGATTATCAACTGGCCATATTCAATTTTTTCAAGTTGTCTATTAATTTGACTTTTGAGCCATTGATTAATTTTGCGCAATTTTTTGCCGTGAGGAACAGCATTTTTATTTGGTATATAGGATTTTATCGAGGTATCGTTACTCATTGCTATTCCTTATTGAAATCTGGATGTTTATAAAATGGTATTTTCTTTAACCATAAGCGTAGTGCCTGCCAATAGATCCCAAAGACTACTTTGACAGTCATTAGTGGATAAAGGGTCAATGCAATTAACAGGTTTTTTGAATTAACAGGATGGCTACTCATTTTTAAATGAACATCAAAAACACGCTCAGTTAATTGACTATTTTTCATATAGATTGATAGTTTTTGTGGAGAGATACAGAATCTCCAGTGATATTGCATATCCATAGGTAGAAACGGAGAAACATGAAAATCTTTTGCGAAACTTGCTTGTATCCGATGTATTTCTTCAGATAAATTAGGTGTGTTGCTATCTTTTTTATCGTTATTTGCTTTCAAAATATAACAATGTTTTTGATTCCAGGGGGTGTTATTAATTTGAGCAATCACATAAACTATTTTAGTTCCTGATTGGTCATAGCAAAAATAAAAACTGACGGGGTTAAAGCAGTAACCAAAATATGATAAATTAGTAACTAATCTAACAGGTCCCTTATGTTCGACACTAGTTGTTTTTTTAACTCATTTTGAACACCCTTTTTAATCTGATTATGTTTATCGACAAGATAGTTCTTTGATTGAAAGCTAGCGATATTAGTTTTATCAAGAGACCAGAAAAAATAGCGGTCAAATAGTGTTGGTAATTCGTCAAGATCAATGCACAGCATAAATAATTTATATTTAAATTGATGCTTTTTGGGCTTGCTACGCCTATGTGTAACCTCACCAAAGAGTATTTTGCTATGCATTTAGAAGGTCCTTTTCAAAGTCTTGCAATGCCTGAAGTGCACTAACTACACCATCCTCATGAAACCCATTGCCCCAGTAGGCTCCGGCGTAGTAAGTATTATTTTGTCCATTTAGATAACTTTGTTTCTGCTGAGCTTTCACGCCTTCAACTGTGAAATGAGGATGCGCGTAATTGAGTTTTTTAATGATTTTCTTATCATTAATCGCATGAGTATTATTCAGCGTAACACAGAATGTATGTTCGCTCTGAATGGACTGGAGAATGTTCATATTATAAGTGAGAGCAACACCTTGCTTTTGAGTTTTGCTAAGATGATAGTTCCATGCTGCCCATGCCAGTTTTCTTTTGGGTAAAATATTCTCGTCATAATGTAATACTGCTTCATTCTGAGTGTATGGAATTAAAGAAAGGGTCTGGCTCTCTAAAGTGCTTGGATTTTCTAGTAAAGCTAATGCTTGATCACTATGAGTTGCAATAAAAACACGGTCAAAAGATTCTTCCTGTCCATTCGCTCTTATCAGTACCTTTTGAGCGCTTCTGCTAATAGATTCAACCTGAGTGTTTAGTCGTATTTTTTTCAGGTGATCTTTCACCAGTGCAGATATATAACTGGATGAGCCATTTTTTATGACATACCACTGAGGTCGCTGTGAAACAGATAACATGCCATGATTATGAAAAAAACGCACAAAGAACCGTGCTGGAAATTCGAGCATGCTATGGTGTTCTCGAGACCAGATAGCTGCACCCATTGGGATGATATAATAATGTATAAACTCATGCGAATAACCATTTTGATGAAGATATTTACCAAGAGAAGTGGAGTCTTTTGTATTTGTTAGCAGTTCAATGGACTCATTATTAAATCGAATAATTTGCTTGATAATGAGATAAAATTTTGGCTTAAACAGGTTGCTTCGCTGAGAGAACATTTGATTCAACGAGGAGCCGTTGTATTCAAACCCTGTTTCCTTATTACTAACACTGAAACTCATGTCACTTTTTTGATATGGAACCTTAAGTTCGTGTAATAAGTTAATGAAATTTGGATAAGTTTGTTTATTAAAGACGATAAAACCTGTATCTATTCGATATTCTCTTCCGCTTAAAGAAACGTCATGTGTATGAGTATGGCCGCCGATGTAACTAGCAGATTCAAACACA
>CBDUHU010000024.1:0-14747 GCA_965366725.1 uncultured Kangiellaceae bacterium | reverse complement strand
TGTTCTGGGAAAGTCAGAATAAAAATGGACAATTTTTGGGGCCTTATATTTAGCCAGATTTTCACTACCAAAGGCCAATAATGCTTCTTTTGTAGCCGAAGCACCTTCACAGAGAATGACGCAAATGCTGACCAGTGTTTTATCTTTTCCGATAGTTTCACCAAGTGCTACACAATCAGCAATTGCCGGGTGCGTTTTTATGACACGTTCAATTTCATGTGGGGATACCCGATAACCAAAAGTATTAATAATGTCATCTTTACGCCCTAAGAACCAAATGTAGCCTTGTTCATCCATCCGCGCATAATCACCAGTGTAAAAATAACCATCGTGGCGAGCCTTCGCCGTTTCTTCAGGTAACCGCCAATAATTGAGAAATAGACCTGGATCTTTTTCCGGAATTGCAATCATCCCTTCTTGATTGACTGAAGCTGGTTTGCCTTCTCCGTCAAGCAGAGCGATATTATGTCCTGGTTGGGGGAAGCCCGCCGCTCCAGGTTTGATAGGGGCTTGATTGTGCTGTGAAATATAATAGGAAAATTCAGACATTCCAATCGCTTCATAAACATCCATATTAAAACGCTCTCGCCAGGCCATTAACATTTCGTCAGAAAGGTGCTCTCCAGCACTCATACAATGACGTAATGAGGGGACGTCTTTGCCTTCAAAGGCTGTTTTTTGAATGATTTGACGATAGATTGTCGGTACACCAATAAAAATTGTGCAGGCATGTTTCTGGATGAGTTCAGGCCAGGTAGAGGCATCGTTAGGTCCTTCGTGAACAATGACTGTATGCCCGTGAAATAATGGATCCATTAAAGCTGAGCCAAGTACGTAGGTCCAGTTAAACTTTCCAGAGTGCATAATGCGATCGCCGTTTTCAAAGTCAAACCAGAAGCGGCTTGCTGGAAGTCGACCAATCAGTGAACGGTGTGCATGTAATACACCCTTTGGGTAGCCTGTGGTACCCGATGTATACACAAGATAAGCTGGATCATCGGGCTTACTTGGGGTTATTTCGCGCGCAGGTTCAACTTGTTCGAGAAGCTGGTCAAAGTCAAATAGTTGGATTGATTGATCAGCTAATGGCTCGGGCATTTCACCTTCGCCGGCAAGATAAATTGCTGAAAGTTCTGTTTGTTGCTCCAGTAAAGGTTTTAATTCCTGCCACATGTTTTTAGCGGTAATGAGTACTTTCGCGCCAGAGTCTTTCGCCAGGTAAGTAACTTCGTTAGCGGCCAGTAAAGTCGACGTTGGTACTGCAATACAACCATGTCTTAAACAACCAAAAAAACTAACCGGATAATGAGTGGAATTAGGCAACCGGATTAAGACTCTTTCGCCTTGTTCAACCTCTTGCTGTCTAAACACACTGCTCAGTCTGGCACTTTGCTCATCAAGCTTGCTGTAACTAAGCTCTTTAGTTCCGGTTGTATGATCTTCGACAATGAGCGCAATATTGTCGCCGTTACCTTTTTCAATATGTTGTGTGACACATGCATAGGCAATATTAAACTGCTCCGGTAAGTGCCATTGCCATTGATTATTTTCCTGAGTCAAAAAATCTTCAAATTGAAAGCTCATTGGTGGTCCCGTATTTACTATAAATTGATCAATAATTCTGTTTTATACTAGCAGCTCAAAATAATGCTAGATACGTCCATAGGGCCAGTTTTCTCTGATCACATGGATTGGGAGTTTCTTTAATACTTCCATTGCAAAAGCCTTATCTTTATCTGCCAGAGACTTTAATGCATAAGCTCTAAGCAATGTTTGAAGTGCTTTACCAAACATTGGTGGATCCAGCATTTCACCTTCAAACTTAATCGCGCCTCCTAACAGTGCGTCGGCATCGATGGCGGCTTTTAGCATTTTTATGTTTCTTTGAATAATCATGGGGGAGGGAGTAAAAGCAACTTTACACAGATGAATATGGTAAGGGTGAATAACCTGTTTGCCGGTTAAACCCATTTGCGCTTCAACTGTTGCATGGCGATGAACTACATGGCTTTCGTGGTCTCCATGCAGATCTAACCATCGTCTCACATCATGGGGTTCAATATTTTTTTCTGGCATCGGGGTTTCGTTAATGAGTACTTCCACACCCCCGATAACACCAGTTCCGGCTATCCGTGCTTCAAGTAGCAGATTACGTAGATAAGTTTTAAGCTCATCGATCCAGCCTTCCGGTGTAAGGTGAATAGCCATTGCTTTAGAAAAATCGTGAATACCAAAGACAACGTGCTTGACGGTAGAAAATTGCATTAGCTCTGGAGCAATCTTTAGAGAGCGAGGATGTTCAATAATCGGTTGAATTTCGATATTTGGATTGACTCCAACAAGCCATGCAGATAAATCTCTGATTTCTGCCGAGCCATACATTTCACCAGCTTTGGCGAGAATGATTACGTCGATGAATTCGGCGATATCTTGAATCATTTCCAGATCTTTTTCATATTCTTCAGTTCGAAAAGGGTTGATCCTTAGCGCAATCTGAAAGTCTCGTTCAGGAAACAGAGGAAGTTCTTTACGTAATAGTTCCCGGCTCATTTCCTTTTGTCGACAGCCATCTTCCAGATCGAACAACAGGGTGTGGGCTGGACAATTATGAGCATGCCGTCGCAAACGTGCTGCTGCTTGTTCCATTGTTTCATATTCGCCCTGTGCAGGAGAGTATTTTACCGGGGGATAGTAAAGTTGAATACCCGGCCAAAACCCGCCAAGTACGTCTTGTTCGTTTACCTGCTCTAAGAATTCGCTGTGATAATTCATATCCTGGTCCTTAAAGTTTATTGGCCTTTAATCGTCTAAATAAGTAAATATTACTTTACGACTACTGGTCGGATGTCTTAAGCTTTTACTAAATCATACCGATTTAATTTCAGATTTCAAACAATTGTTTAAATAAATCTGGTAAGGGTCTGCTTCCTAGAGTAATGTATATTGCTCGAATAACAACCATCATTTCTTCGAATATGACTAAAGTATAGGAGAAAGGCGGTTGCCAGGCGGGCTCTTTATTGAGATAACTACAGTGACTTTGAATGTAACATTAATCAATAAATGACAATCAATCGACAGGAGCTAAAACATGTCAGTATGCGTTCATCCAAATGAAGCACTTTTTGATGCGGAGAAACCATTTCCAGCGATTCCAAGTTGTGAGCATTTTGCCGGAAGTGAAAAACTCATTCTAAAAGCCCTTGAAATGCAACAGAAATTGGGGCCTGTATTTGATATCACCTGTGATTGTGAAGACGGTGCGGCGGCAGGTACTGAAGCAGAGCATGCAAAAATGGTGGCTAGAATAATAGCCAGTGATGCTAATGTTAATGCCATGATGGGAGTTAGAATTCATGATTATTCTCATTCTCACTGGCAAGCGGATGTGGATATTTTAATTCCTGAAATTGGTGAGAAAGTGGCTTATGTAACATTGCCTAAATCTACCGAGGCGTCACAAATTCAAGAAATGGTTTCTTATATCAAAAAAGTATCACGTGAGAATGGCATTAGTAGGGAAATTCCAATCCATGTATTGATTGAAACTCACGGTGCATTAAAAGATGTTTGGAAAATAGCAGAAGTTGAGTGGATACAGGTACTGGATTTCGGCATGATGGATTTTGTAAGTGGCCATTATGGAGCTATTCCTGCAGCCTGTATGCGTAGTCCGGGTCAATTTGATCACCCGTTACTAGCAAGAGCAAAAACCGAAATGGTGGCGGCAGCTTTAGCCAACGGTATTGTACCGGCACATAATGTGACTTTAGATCTGAAAAATGTTGAACAGACTACCAGTGATGCTTCTCGGGCGAGAAATGAATTTGGCTTTATGCGGATGTGGAGTATTTATCCAACTCAGGTAGAAGCAATTGTTGAAGCTATGAAGCCTGATTATTCTGAAGTAGAAGACGCTCAGGGAATTTTATTAGCAGCTCAAAAAGCTGACTGGGGACCAATTCAATATAACGGTGAATTACATGATAGAGCAACTTATCGCTATTTCTGGCAACTACTACAACGAGCCAATGTGACCGGTGTTGAGCTGTCAAAAGAAATTAATGACGCGTTTTTCAGCTGATTAATGGTTCGCTGACTTACTAATGGATGTGAAAGAACATTATCATCGACTGGAGAATATGTATCGGGCTGCACCGTTAAATGACTATTATTCTCCAGTGATGACAGTGGATAATGGATCCGCAGAAATTTCGATGAATGTTGAAAAAAAATTTTTTCATGCTGGTATGGCGGTGCATGGCTCTGTTTATTTTAAGCTCCTCGACGATGCCGCCTTTTTTGCTGCAAACTCTTTAGAAAGAGAGTATTTTGTGGTGACGACTTCATTTACGACCTATCTCACCAGACCTATTTCAAGTGGCAAAATGTATGCGGTTGGAAAAGTAGTCAATAAAAACCGTTCTCAATTTATTGCGGAGGCTGTTGTCTTTAACGAAAATAATAAAGAAATCGGTAGAGGAAGTGGGATTTTTGTACGCAGTAAGATGCTCCTTAAAAGTGTTCAAGGTTATTATTAATTGTAGTTTTTATTATTATACTGAGCTGGTTATCGGACATATCGATTGAAGCAATTTCCATAATTTCCGGATAGAATAAAATTCACTCTTTATTTTTTAATATCATAAAATAAACGTTCAACTAACTATCAGATTTATCTTTTAGAAACTATCTAATATTGAAAAAAATCACACTTTATGATGATTTTTTGTAGCCTCTTTTGTTAGAAATTTCGAAAATATCTCCTCCTGAAATAAATTATAAAAAACGCCAGTAAAAACATTCATTCTAGCTAAAATTTTCTATGAGATATCCATGTTGCAAGTGCAATATATCAAATATTTATTAAAATACGATTAATATTTTGTTTGTTAATATCTCGCCTTGATATTGTATTATTCTGTATTTTTTGATTTTGGTTGTTATTTTATATTGATAATGTATTTTTTATTGTGTTTTTATAATTTTCACTATATTGTCGAATTGAATTTTTATTTAAGGATATCTCTGAATGAGAATTTTTGGGGTGGGTAGCTAGTTTTGTTGTTATTTGGTGCGTTTTTTAGTTTTATAATGTGCAAGATATACAATATCTGTGGTGCTAAATTAAATAGAATTTTTTTGGGAAGCTAGTTATAACATTATAAAAATTTGTTCTAGGAGGAACAATGGACAATCATAATGGAATTTCAGAAAATCTTATAAAAAATAAAAACAAAAGTCACTGTGAATCTCGGCGTAATTTTTTACTCGCTGGTGCAACAACCATAGCAGCAGCATCTATTCCTGGAGTTGCAAGTGGCTTTAGTTTTCTGCACAAAAAATACCCCCGTCAGAAAATTGGCAAGCTAAGCGAATTGAAAAACAATCAACCCATAGATTTTCAGTATCCCCCGCAATTGCCAACATCAACTTTTGTACTAGTTAAGTTAGGTGAAACTGCTGGCGCTGGTGTTGGTGAAGATAAAGATATTGTTGCATTTAGTAATCTATGTACTCATATGGGAGGACCTTTAAATGGGAGTTACAAATCAAAGCATAAAGCTTTAGGCCCTTGTCCACTTCATCTTACCACTTTCGATTTATCCCGTCATGGGATGGTTATTTCAGGTCATGCGACAGAGAGTTTACCCCAGGCTCGTTTAGAAATTGATGGTGATGATATTTATGCAACAGGAATAATGGGCCTACTCTACGGCCACCATACAAATCCTTCGGCTTAACAAATAAGGAAATTAAATTATGAGCAGCAAACCGTATGATACGGCGCCTGTTAGTGTGCCTTTGCCCCCTAAAGAAGCAAAAGTTTTTACTACCGCGTGTGATTATTGCATTACCGGATGTGGTTACAAAGTTTATCGATGGCCTGTTGGAAAAGATGGTAGTGCCAAAGCGAGTGAAAATGCGCTGAATATGGACTTTCCAGTTGCTTCAATGAGTGGTTGCTGGATTAGCTCTAATCAACATAATGTGGTCATCGCCGATGGTAAACCGCACAATATCGCAGTGATTGCCGATCGCGATACTAAAGTTGTAAATGTTGGCGGTGATCATAGTATTCGTGGTGGGACTATAGCTAAGAAATGCTACAACCCTGACAGTCCGACAAAAGACCGTTTGAAATATCCTCAAGTTCGTATCGATGGAAAATTACAGAGAATATCGTGGGATGATGCAATTGATATTATGGCAGAGGTTTCTCAATACGTTATTGATAAGCGTGGCAAGTCTGCCTGGGCGATGAAGATGTTTTCCTATAACTACTGGGAAAATACTCACGCGCTAACAAAGTTGGCACTTAGGGGGATTGAAACTCCTGCCTGGGCTGTTCATGACCAACCTACAGGACACGGCCCAGATACACCCGGAATGTCCGATGCTGGTATCGATAATTTTTCAGCATGTTATGAAGATTGGGGGGCTGCCGATGTATTGTTTATCGCGGGAACTGATCCTTTCGAATCCAAAACAATTATTTTTAATCAATGGATACTAAACGGTATTCGTCGTGGGATGAAAGTGATTTCTGTGGTGCCGCGAAAAACTCAAGGCATTGCATATGCGGAACAGCATAATGGAATGTATCTGGAAATAAATCCGGGAACAGATACCTTGCTACTCAACGCAATGGCTAGAATTATTGTTGAAAATGGTTGGCAGGATAATGAGTTTGTTAACAAGTGGATTAACAATAAAGCTGAACGGGATAAGGAAGTTTTTCAAGCCGACGGATTTGAAGATTTTAAACAATGGATCATGAAATATAAGTATGCCCGTCTCGACATTGCTGCAGAAAAGACCGGAATTCCAGCTGAGCAAATTCTGAAAGCCGCGGAGATTATTGCTAAACCTAAATCTGATGGTTCCAGAGTTAAAACTTCTTTTGGTTTTGAAAAAGGTCTCTATTGGTCAAATAACTATGGTAATACCGCGGCAATGACTGCACTAGGTTTGATCTGTGGTGCAGGCAACCGCCCAGGTCAGGTTATTTCTCGATTTGGTGGACACCAGCGTGGCATGATGCCAGGCGGAAAATATCCTGAGCAGGAAGTGCCTGAAAAATTTCCAGGTTGGAAAAAACAGGGAATTGATCTTGACCGTTGGGTTGAAGAAGGTAACGCAGGTTTTGCCTGGGTCATAGGCACCACCTGGATACAGGCAATGACCGCTTCAAAACGTTTAGAAAAAACGCTGAGAAACTTAACTTCTGACCATTCAGATAATCCTGCTCGTTTAGACAAACAGCATATTATTAATACCTACAAACGTCGTGTTGATAATGGTGGAATGATGATGGTCCATCAGGATATTTATCCTGTAGAACCGATTAATACAGAAATAGCTGATCTGGTTCTGCCTGCAGCAGGCTGGGGAGAAGAGGACTTAACCAGAGCTAACGGCGAAAGACGTATCAGACTATATTCTAAGTTCAATGATGCTCCGGGAGAATCACTACCAGACTGGAAGATAGCTGCCATGTTTGCTAAGCGGATGGGAATTGAGGGTTTTGATTGGAAAGACAGCAACGATGTTTTTGAAGATGCAGCTTTTTACAACAAAGGTCGAAGAACAAGTTATGTTGCGCTGGTTGAGTATGCACGAAAAAATGGGCGTAAGGGTCATGACCTTCTAAGAGAATATGGAACAACTGGCATTCAAGCGCCGGTGCGATGGGAAGATGGAAAACTGGTTGGTACTAAACGTTTACATGACTCTACTTTGAAAACTGGAACCGCTACCGGATTAACTGCTATTAATCAGAAGTGGCTGAGAAAATTTAAAACCAAAACCGGAAGGGCTAATTTACTCAAGGCTAACTGGGAAATGTTCGGTGATTATTGGGAGTTTATGAAACCTGAAAAAGATGAACTTTGGGTTACAACCGGAAGAATTAACGAAATATGGCAGTCAGGATTTGATGATTATTTACGTCGTCCCTATATACAGCAAAGATGGCCGGATAATTGGTTAGAAATCCATCCCGATGATGCTAAAGCACGAGGCATTGAGAGCGGTGATATGTTATTGATTTCCAGTGATCGAATTCCTGTTGAGGTTGGCGGATATTCTAAATCAGCACAAGCTGAAAAACGTAATGGTTTTATGCCACTTAAAGCTAATGCAGATATTGATGAAGTTGATGAATTGGCAAGACTAATCGATGACTCGCACAGTAGCTCTCAAGGAATACGTTCAATTTCTAATGCTAACGCCGATATCATTGAGCCAGATGAACTACTTGCAACCATGACACAAGAAGAGTCATCGCCAATCACAACTACTGCCAATACAACAAACATTGGGGATGATGAAGAACCATTAATGCGTAACCTGGAGTCTGCGTTAGGACTGGATTGGAAAGATGTAAAACCAATGACCTTCACTCATATGATGGAAAATGGTCATATTGAGTTGGATAGTGCAAGTTTTCAGGCGGTTGCGATAGTAACAGATAATGTTAAACGCGGTGTGACATTTTCATATTTCAATATTACTACAAAGAACAGGACAACTAACTCATTAGCTGGTCGAGTTAATGATCCTGTAAGCCAACGACCACGTTATAAATTAGCCCGTGGAAATATCAAAAAAATCGGCGAGTCTGAATTTAAAAATTCATTTACAAAAATGAGTTTTAAGTCTCGAGCCATAACATAAAGGAGTATTAAATGACCATAAAACCTTTTTTTATTGTTTTAGTTTTACTGACATTGTTTGGATGTGCCTAATCTTCTAATCATACAGTTTTTAACGACTATAACGACGAGGATGATATTGAAACTCCCGATAGTCTGCTTTTAGAAAGTCGGAAAACTGACAGTAAAGAGGAGAGTAAAAATCGGAAGCGAGATGTTGAAGAAACTGATGCTGATATAAACAAGCGCGATCTACTAGTGGAAGAAACATCTTCAAAAACAAAAAACAATCAGGGCATCGAGACTAAGAGTCCAACGGATGATAAAGGTGTTGGTAAGCCAAACAAGAAAACTGAGAGTAAGGACCAAAGTTTAGAAATTGATGATCCTTTGTTAGATGAGATTGATGATAAATAATTTACTGCTCAGTTAAATTTATTAAAACATGTTTAGGTTCAGCCATAAACATCGATAAGTACTATAAAAAATATTTAAAACTGTAATTATTATTTAAAGGGATATTTATGAAAACTAAATTAGCATCGGCCTCTGCCGCAATTGCAATGATCTTTTCCAGTAATGTAGCACTTGCAAAGTCCACAATCGGAGGGATCGTATTTACAAATTACTATATTGAGCAATTAGAAGATGAGAATGGAGAGGAAGTTACCAACTCAGTTCTTGACGTTGCCAATAATTCTCGATTTCGCGTCCGTTGGGATAATGAAGATAACGTTAGTATGTATATTGAAATGTCTTTACGTGATGAAGACAAAGATACGCTTCGCCATGCATATGGTAAGTGGGACATAAGCGAGACTCACCAGCTACTTGTTGGGCAAACCTCTACTCCTTTTGCTCCACTAAACCCCAACGTGGCGATGGTTCATAACTCAGGGCAGGGCTATGGAAGTGTTTCACCTAGTCGTGTTTCACAAATACGTTATACTTACAAATTTCTTAATCGCCAAGGTGCATTTGCAGTTGCTCTGGTTGATCCGAATAAAGGAGAAACTTCAGGGGTGGGAGAGCGAGAGAACAAAATGCCACGTATTGATATGGGATTAGCCTATAAAACGTTTAACTGGCAAATCTTCCCAAGTCTATTTTTTCATCAGCAAGATTATACTAATGGTGACGATTTAACTTCCAATGGTTATTCTCTTGGAGTTAAAACGGGCTCTGGACCACTAACATTTACCGCCGAAGTTGGAGCAGGAAGAAACTGGGGGAATACAAAGATGTCACTGTCAGGATCTGATGCTGGTGATAATGCTGCGGCGATCTTTGATATTGACGGCAATAAACTTGAAGATAACGATAATAGTGGATATTGGCTTGATATCGGGTATCGATTTACCGGGCAGGAAACTAAAGGGACAGTACACTTTATATACGGTAACTTGACTAGTGAAGCTGGTACACAGCAAGATAATGAGAGTTCAATGATTGGGCTAAGTATTCCAATTGATCTTCCCTCGATTGCAAGAGGTTTTCGTATTCGTCCAGAGCTATTTCGTTTTGAAAATGAAAACAATATTAGTCAATCAGAAACAACCCAGACTATTTTAGGTGTTCAGCTACAATATACCTTTTAGTCGAATTATTGATTAAAAATCATTCTAAATAGCCTATGAAATTATTGACCCGTTTCATATCTTAAACCAGAGAGTTATTCTTTATAACTCTCTGGTTAAATTTTACTATCTGCTGAATATTTGCTCCTTGTTATCAGCTGTTTTCCATTATGTTAACCAGATGTTTTTCAGGTTATCGATAGCGCTCATATAATTTTTGAGCTGCTATTAATTCAGATGAATGAGAGTCAACAAAACTTTGAAGCGGTTCAGGGTATATTTCCG
This sequence comes from uncultured Kangiellaceae bacterium, assembly GCA_965366725.1. GTDB lineage: Bacteria > Pseudomonadota > Gammaproteobacteria > Enterobacterales > Kangiellaceae > Aliikangiella. The sequence goes on along the minus strand of CBDUHU010000024.1, from coordinate 4,228 downwards.
GCCACTCCAGACCATATCCATCAGGTTTAAAAAGTGGCGCCAGCAATGCTGCTAAGGTCAAGTCGGCACGACTAAATTTATTACCGACAAGATATTGATTATTGGATAAGTGTTGATTGATTTTTTGCATAGCATGTTCGAATTTCTCAATTGAAATAATCGTAGTTTCGTCATTGATTTTCATTAAATGGCGCATTTTAGCTTGTAATTTTGGAAATATTAGCTTAATTAAAAATGGTGCATACCATTGACAATTATGAGTAAGAAATTTAGTTGTTAGCGCAGGATAATCAAGCAAAGTGTGATAACAGATTCTTCGTACATGTACACCTATTTCATCATCAATGTATTGCTCCCAATTCATTATTTCAGTTTGTAATCCCATGTCATTCGATGAAAGAGGGTTTGTCGGGTAGGATTTGTCAAGATAATCGATAATATTACTTGAATTATAGATAACCCTTTTGTTGTCAATTATCGCGGGCACAGATGACTTTCCTGTAAGCTGTTTCATTTTTTTTATATGAAAGCCTGGTATCAGGTTGACTGTTTGAAATTTTAGACCTTTATAGGAAAGCGCCCAACGAATCTTTTCACAATAATGAGAGATAGGAAACTGGTAGAGAGTTATCATTTTAGTACTTTTATTATCTTTGTAGATGTAGTGAATCATAGCACTTTTTGTGGACTGGGTATCTAGACCGTTTTATCCATGTTAAAAATGTTTTGCTAAGTGATGATACCGCCATAACAGACTTATTACTTTCCACTCAACAGCTAGGCTTCTATTTAAATGGATATAGCCTGATCTATTGTCATAAGAGAGGCTTCTTTCATTTTTATCGAATTCAACTAGAGTCTCACACCTGCCATTTTATTTGGTCAAAATTGGACTTGAACTTATTGGTCGTATATGTAACATTTATTTAGCCGATAATACCCCGGCATTGAATGGAACGCTTTATCTTTGAGCGAAATATAGAATATCCGTTTATTTCGTTTGCAATAAAGATTGTTAGAAACTAAATTTAGATCACCTTGAAATGACTTTGAAATAACTCAATCAGCATAAGGAATATTTATGGATATATCCGAGTACTTGCAATTAATGGTAAATAAAAATGCGTCTGATTTGTTTTTTAGTCCAGGTTCGCCGGTATTAATTAAGATAGAAGGTATTTGTTTTCCATTGAAAGAGTCCCGACGGCTAACGCCGCTTGAGGTAAAGGAGATATCTTATTCTGTAATGAATGAGTCCCATGTGAAGGAGTTTGAAGCTAATTGGGAAGTTAATATGGGGGTTTCAGTAAAAGGTGTAGGGCGCTTTCGTATTAATGTTATGCGTCAACGCGGTGAAGTTGCTGCTGTTATCAGGAATGTTAAAACCAGTCCACCTACCATGGAGGAATTGAATGTTCCGGCAGAGCTAAAAGGTCTGGTAATGGAAAAACGCGGACTAATATTAGTGGCTGGTGCGACTGGTTGTGGAAAATCATCAACCCTGGCAGCGATGATCGATCATCGAAATGCGACTAGTCGCGGGCATATTCTGACAATTGAAGATCCCATTGAATTTTTGCATAGCTATAAAAAATCAATCGTTAATCAACGAGAGATTGGTACTGATACAAAAAGCTATGGAGAAGCACTTAAGAATGCTATGCGTGAGGCACCAGATGTGATTTTAATTGGTGAGATCAGGGATGAGGAAACAATGCGAAGCGCTATTAATTATTCAGAAACTGGTCATTTGTGTCTAGCAACTATACATTCCAGTAACTCAGTTGAAACGCTGGATAGAGTAATTAATTTCTTCGGTGAGTCAGCCCATAAGCAACTGCTAATTGATCTTTCACGAAACTTAAAGGCAATTATTTGCCAACGATTAATACCAGGTGTAGATGGAAAGAGATGGCCAGCAGTAGAGATTTTGAAAGATACTCCATTTATTAAGGAACTAATCCAGAAAGGTGAAATTGATCAGATTCGAGAAGCCTTTGAGCGTAACCTTGAAGAAGAAATAATTACCTTTGATCAAGCAATATTTAATCTATTTGAAGAAGGTAAAATTTCAAAGAAGGAAGCAATAGCTTATGCCGATTCCAAACATAACGTCTCCTTAAAAATACGACTTTCCAGCAAGACTGAAATTGATACTTCGCAATTCAACGATCTTGATACTCAGTAGCTTATTGATAATATTCCTGTTTAGTTCAGGTCTGGTTTTTATCGTGAATTACATACGTATGTAGTAGCCTTTGCTATATGACCAAGCCCGATTTATCGCTAAAATTGACAATTACTGATTAGTAACAGGATAAATTTGTTAGGAAAAATAATGCCAAAACAATTAGAATCTCCAATTGAACTTTCACCAATTGTTGCCGGAATGTGGCGCTTAGCAGAGTGGGGGTTTAAGTTAAATCAAAGAGTTAGCTTTATTGAACAATGTCTTGAACTAGGAGTTTCCAGTTTTGATCATGCTGATATTTATGGTGATTACGAAGGGGAAAACTTGTTTGGAGAAGCCCTGGCTAAAATTTCCGGGATAAGAGATAAGATTCAACTTGTATCGAAGTGTGGAATTTGTCTGGTTTCGACCAAGTCACCTGAGACCAAAATTAAGCACTATGATACCAGCTATCAGTATATTGTTAATTCTGCTGAAAAGTCTCTGAGAAAACTAGGTACCGATTATCTCGACTGTTTATTGATCCACCGCCCAGACCCTCTTATGGATGCAGCAGAAGTTGGACGAGCATTTTCTGATTTAAAAAAAGAAGGAAAAATATTGCACGCAGGTGTTTCAAATTTTTTGCCTGAACAATTATCCTTACTGGCCTCATGTTGTGAGTTTCCTCTGGCAGTCAATCAGATAGAAGTTTCTCCAATGCATACCTGTGCTCTGACTGATGGGACATTAAATCAATGCCAACAATTGGAAATTTCTCCGATGGCATGGTCACCATTGGCTGGAGGGGCTCTACTAACGGCCCCCTGTGCTCGTTCACAACGACTAAAAGCAACCCTTGAAATGGTAGCTAACCGATACACTCTGAGTGGTAAGCCTGTAACTGCACAACAAATTGGATTAGCCTGGTTAATGCGTCATCCTGCGAAAATTAAACCAATTATTGGCAGCGGAAATATTGAGCGAATATCTGCTGCAACAGATGCTGTTCAGATTCAACTTGATAGACAAAGCTGGTTTGAGATTTTGCAAGCTTCAACTGGCAAGGATGTTGATTGAGTTAGTTGCTTTATTTTTTGGAAGTTAGAAAAACAGTGATAAAAAGAACTAGAAATATTATTGATTATCAGTTCTTTTTAATTTAGAAGAGTTATTTAATTTATCCATTAGTTTCTCTTTTTCTTTTTGCTCAATTTTTCTACGGAGCCCATCAAGTTTGTTTTGATGAGCTTTTTTTTCTGCTCGAATACTTTGTAGCAAAGCAATAAATCCGAGTAATAGGGCTGCTAGTGTAAATGAGAGAAACAATTTAAGGCCTATTCATGATGACTGTTTTTTCCCAAAATAGTGCCTGACCCAATTCAGGTTCTAGCTGATACCCCTTAAATCCGTATTTTATGTATGCATTTTGGGCAACTTTGTTTCCTTCAAGTACTTCAAGGGTCAGTTTGCAATAGTTCTTTTTAACTGCGAATGATTCTATTTCAGCCATTAATTGTAATGCTAATCCCATTCCTCTATATTTCTTAGATATTGCAAAATCGTGAATATTGAGTAATGGTTGGGATTTAAATGTTGAGAATCCTTCGAAACAATTAGCCATTCCAGCAGCCTTTCCATTGACAAAAATAATAAAGGATAGGGCATCTTCACGTTTCGCCAGGTTGGGGATTAGGTTTTCCTTAACATCTTTTGACAGAGCAATTCCTCCCCCCATTGGATCTCTGGCATATTCATCAAGTTGCTCGATAATATTTTTTGCATCTTCCGCATTATTATAGTCGGCAAGACGAGTTTCTACTTTCATAAGGAGTCTTTTTTAGCTAATTCTTGCATTGAATAAAGCACAGAACTTATCATGTTGCAATTAATAATATATTTTGATTTTTTAATAAATAGAATTGGTTGTCCATATTTCGGATGATTTTACCTTGAGACAAGGTTGATAATAGTACAATCATTTCTAGTTAAAGGAAGATAGTTGAATGAGTGGTATTCAATTGCCTGATAATAATACCATGTATGAAGCACTGGTTA
>CBDUHU010000023.1:0-14791 GCA_965366725.1 uncultured Kangiellaceae bacterium | reverse complement strand
ATTAGTATCCGCGCTATACCATCCGGTTATTTCGTCAATCTGGCGAAAACAACCGAGGCAAATATCTTCCTCATCTAAACAACAATTACTCACACAAGGAGAGGGTACTGTATTGGCTTTATCAATCATTGACACTCTACCTGTTTAGTTTAAAGTTGATGGTAATCGAGGAGATGCCAGCAGTTTTGCAAAGCGCTTCCAGCGGCCTTTTATTGATTGATCTGGCCCAGCCTCAACCCACTGTTTAACCATATCTTTACCCCAGTTATAGTTAATAACATAGGCTCCATAAGCATCTATAAACTGAACCCTTTGGCTGGCTTTTTCAGCACTCATTAGAGCGTATTGCTGTAACAAATCTTGAGCTTTTAATTGATCAATCTCTTTATTTAAATATAATCTGGCAACTTCATTTCCTGCATAATTAAGTTTTTCCATTAGTTTAAGAAAAGCTGAATATTGCTTAGATAACTCAGGAGATATTCCAGCTAGCGGAAATAAAATATCTTTCTCAAAATTTGCTTTCTGGTCCCCAGGAAAAGCCATTTCAATTCCATAGTTGGCACTACCTTCTGCTATTAACGATTGTGGACTAAATAGTGGATAAACGGAAAACTCTACCCAACCTCGCTGCTTAAAAAGATTTGCTTCAAGAAGGCCGTTATAAGTATGGTGTCCCGGATAACCTTCATGGCATCCTAAATCAACAGCTCTGGAAATATAAATAGGTAACTCTGTGTTAACCTGAATTAAAGAAAACCCATTACCTTTATACCAGTTATAACCACTCCATGGTTTATCCGAAACAAACTCTAAGGTAAAGTTTTCATTGTCGAGTAAATCGACGTGGATTTTAGTTCTTTCGCGACAAGCATTTATCGCTGCATCAAAAACAACTTTTAACTTATCTTGAGGAATAATAAACTGACTCTGAAATTTTTCTACCCTTATCGATAATGGTTCTTTCCCTGGCAAAAGCGTAGCTAAATCAGTCAGTGCTACCTCAAAGCTTTTTAGCGGATAATGAGGAGCCTGGGTGTTATATAATGCCTGACTTTGTTGATCAAAATTAAGTTTTTCACCATTAAGCATAATCGCTCTGGAAGCTAAAGAATTGAGTTGAGTTTTGAGATAAGATAAACGAAGCGACTCCATTTCATCATCACTTTTTTCTGCTACTAATATATTCTGTAATGACTTTGCGGTAATAATAATATTCTTTAGTTCTAATTGATTTTTTTTAGCATTATTACGCCATTCCTTTGGTCCATAATAAGCGTCAACATAAGCACTGTCATGTTCCCCTAACGCTAATGCTAACTTAACATATTGTTCAGCGACTTCATCCACCTTTGTTTTCGCTAACACCTGCGAAGTGTTCAACCAGCAAATAAAAATTAGAAATATGCTTTTTTTCATATTAGTTCTCAATCAAATTATATTTTATTAACTTCGCCAAAAATGTGGAGAAAATAAGACTAACAAAGTAAAGATTTCAAGACGTCCGAACAACATGGCAATACTGAGCACCCATTTTGCTAAATCACTCACTCCGGCATAATTTGCTGCCACATCCCCTAACCCCGGCCCCAGATTATTCATGCAGGCTGCTACAGCAGAAAAAGCTGTTACCTGATCGAGCCCGTCAGCCATCAGTATCAACATAAAAATGAAAAACAATGCAACATAAGTTGCAAAAAAGCCCCATACGGCTTCAATAATATTTTCAGAAAGTGGCGCTCCGCCAACTCGAATTTTAAAAATAGCACTCGGATGGATCAATTTCTGTATCTCTCGTGAGCCCTGCTTAAACAACAACAAAAATCGAATCACTTTAATTCCACCGCCGGTTGATCCGGCACAACCTCCAATAAAGCTACTAAAAATTAATAATGTCGGTAAAAAAGCGGGCCACGCTGAGAAGTTTTCAGTTGCAAATCCAGTTGTAGTAGCTACTGAAACAGTATGAAACAATGCATCCCTGAAAGCTTCTGAAAACCCCACTCCCTGTTGAAAAAACAGCACAAGCAAACTGATAATGGTCACTAGAATTAATGCACCGATATAAGTTCTAAATTCAGGATCTTTGCGATAAGGCTCAATACTTAAACCTCTCACTGCAACAAAATGTAGTGAAAAGTTAACACCACTAATCACCATAAATAAGATACAAATTAGCTCTATTCTAGAACTCTCAAACCAGCCAATGCTCTCATCATGGGTTGAAAACCCGCCAATCGCAACAGTTGTGAAACTATGGCTGACTGCATCAAATAATGACATTCCAGCCCACCAGTAGCTTAATGCACAGGCAATCGTTAAACCAAGATAAATATTCCATAAGGCTTTTGCTGTTCCAGCAATTCTCGGTGTTAGTTTGGAGTCTTTAACCGGACCAGGAGTTTCTGCACGATATAACTGCATTCCACCAATTCCCAACATTGGTAATATTGCAACCGCTAACACAATGATCCCCATTCCACCTAACCATTGAAGTTGTTGGCGATAAAATAATACTGAATGGGCTAATTGATCAAGCCCTACTATTACTGTTGCACCGGTAGTCGTTAAACCTGAAAAAGACTCAAACACTGCATCAGCAATTCCCAGACCAGGAATATTACTTAAGTAAAGCGGAATGGCACCAACCAGGCTGAGTACCGTCCAAAATAAAACTACAACCAAGAAACCATCTCGAATACGTAATTCTCCGGTAACTTTTTTTCTTGGTAGAAATAAGAATAGGCCAGTAAAAAGACTGATTAAGAAACCAGCAAAAAAAGCCATGCCACCGCCATCTTGATAAATACCGGCAATCGCTAAAGGCGGGATCATGGTTACGCTGAAAATCATCAGCAGTATCCCAAGAATTCTTATAATTAGTTGACCTTGCATAATTCAGTTATATCAACAGCCTGACTTTATTATTAGTTTGTTAAAAGAAAGTTAAATCCACCTGGAATAACTGCTCTACATCGCCAACATATTTTTTATCGACCAAAAAGAGGATCACATGGTCATTGGTTTTTATCACAATATTATGATGTGCAATAATAACCTTCTTATCTCTGACAATTGCGGCAACAGATGTGCCGCGAGGTAATTCAATTTCACCAATTGCCCGGCCGACAACTTTAGAGGTATCTTCAGTACCGTGAGCAACAGCTTCCATTGCTTCAGCAGCTCCGCGACGCAGTGTGTAAACATTAGCAACGTCGCCTCTACGGATATGAGTAAGCAAACTACTGGTAGTAATATGTTGCGGTGAGACAGCTATATCAATATCGTTCCCTTGAAGCAGATCTCTATAAGCTGTCCGGTTAATCAGTACCATCGTTTTGCGAACACCTAGTCGTTTCGCCAACATAGCAGACATAATGTTGGCTTCATCTTTATTAGTGACAGCAATAAAAACATCCATATGGTCAATATTTTCGTCTAAAAGTAATTGCTTGTTGCTGGCATCTCCATGAAAAACAGTAGTATTCTCTAACTCATCGCTAATCGAAAGCGCTTTTTTTGAATTTGCTTCGATCAACTTAACATGATAATTTTCTTCCAGTGAGCGGGCTAGCCCCTTACCGATATTCCCTCCGCCAACAATCATGATTCTTTTGTATTGTTTTTCAAGCTTTTGAAGTTCCCCCATCACCCGACGTATATGGTGGCTGGCCGCAATAAAAAAGACTTCATCATCGGCTTCTATTACCGTATCACCAGTGGGCATTATGGCCTTACCACGTCTAAAAATTGCTGCCACTCGGGTTTCAATATTAGGCATATGTTCTTTGAGGGTAGAAAGTGCGTTTCCTACCAACAACCCGCCATAATAGGCCTTAACAGCAACCAGACGAACCAGACCGTCAGCAAAATCAACCACTTCTAAAGCACCGGGATTTTCAACCAGCCTTCTAATATATTTAACAACCAGTTGCTCTGGACTGATTACCACATCCACAGGTAAATTTTTGGAATCAAATAATTTCTTTTCTTTAAGGTATTCGGTACTACGTATTCGCGCAATTTTAGTTGGCGTATTAAATATGGAATAGGCAACCTGACAGGCGATCATATTAGTCTCATCGCTATTAGTCACAGCAATGATCATATCCGCATCTTCAGCACCGGCCTGCCTTAAAATATGAGGGTGGGAACCATAACCGACAATTGTCCTTAAATCCAGATGATCCTGTAACGCACGCAACCTTTTAGGATCTGTATCAACCAGACTGATGTCATTGTCTTCACCAGCCAGACTAATGGCTAATGTCCCACCAACCTGACCAGCACCTAAGATAATTATTTTCATTATTTCTCTATTTGTAAAACAGGTATCTCAATTGCTGCTAACAATACACCTAAATGCATAGAATTGCATAATCCCGATGAAAAAATAATCAATTATTCCCTCAAATTACTATCAGACTTTTCTTAATCCGCAGAAATAAAAGCCATCCATTGCAGCGTCCCCAGGTAATATCTGATAACCGATATCAGCCTGATTATCTAGCAAAGATTCGAGTGCTTCAGGTAACCCGGTTAATTCAAATGAATTAGACTGACTAAAAAGCGCTATCTGTTGCTGATTTTCAACTTTAAATATAGAACAGGTTGCATAAACAAGCAGCCCACCAGGCTTTAATAGTTGCCAACATTGAGTTAATATTTTTTGCTGAATAGCCACTAAAGGTTCAATATCAGTTACTTTACGATGCACTTTAATGTCAGGGTTACGTCTAATCACACCACTGGCTGAGCAGGGCACATCAAGTAAAATACGATCAAACAACTCACCATCCCACCAGGATTCAATATTTGCAACATCGGCCACCACCACATCACAATCTAAGTTCATTCGTTGTAATGTTTGTTCTATCCTGACAGCTCTGGTTGGTGACATCTCAACAGCCGTTAATTTAAGCTGACTCTGTCTTTGTAAAATATGGGTTGTTTTGCCCCCTGGAGCTGCACATGCATCTAACACCCTCAATCCTTCTTTTAATTGCAGCATATCAACCACTAGCTGAGGAGCAGCATCCTGAACGGTAACTTCTCCCTCAGTGAACCCAGGTAACGAAAAAACATCTGTTGCCTTATCAAGTACGATTGCATCAGGAGCTATCAAATGAGGGCTTGCTTTAATTTCTGCGTTATTAAGTTTTTCCAAATATTCTGACAGACTATTTTTTTGTGTATTCACCCTTAAAACCATAGGAGCGTGTTGGTTATTATTAGCTAATATCTGTTCAAATAAATCAGGCCAATCCTGGCGTAATTTTTTTACTATCCAACCAGGGTGAGAAAATTGATACTGAACCGATTTCAGCAAAGTCGCATCAATTGACCTTTTTTCCCGTTGAAAACGCCTTAATACACCGTTAACCAGTCCGCTTGCCCATTTCTTTCTCAAGTTTTTGGTTAAATCAACCGATTCTGAAATTGCCGCGTGGTCAGGAGTTGAAAGATATTCAAGTTGATAAAGCCCCAGCAGGATCACCAGAAATAGGTCATTGTCCTTTTGCTTGAGAGGCTTTTCCAACAGATTATCAGCAATTGTCTTTAGTCGATGATAGTATCGCAGACAACCAAAAAGCATCTGCTTGGACAAAGCAAGCTGCTGTGCTGAGATTGAAGTAGGAGTAGCCAATAGTTCATTGACAGAACGACCATGACTAATAACCTGAATTAGCCAGTTTAACGCAACCAGTCTGGGATTTTTCACTTTAACCTGCCTCGAACGCTAAAACGCCTTTCAACGGTAGTTATCGACCTAAAATCGGATTCTGTTCAAACCAGTCTTTTCTCGAATTAAGCAATGCACCAGCATCCATGGCTTTGCTTCCATCAGGCTGAAGCTGAGTTAATCGAATTAATTGCCCATCACCGCAAACGATATCAATACCACTTTTAGACAGGGCTTCTACCTGACCTGCCGAAGCTACAACATGACGACTCAATAATTCAGCTTTCCAGATACGTAACCTCTTTGTTCCAACATAACTAAAACTGACCGGCCACGCATTAAAGGCACGTATTTTTTTCTCAATCAAATCCGCACTGACAGACCAGTCTATTTCCGCTTCTTGTTTAGACAGTTTGTGAGCATAATTAGCTGCTGAGTTATCTTGAGCTTCACCCTTATAGTGTGGATCAAAAGTCTCCAGAAACTGGTTAATACCTCGACCACCTATCTTAGCCAGCTTATCATGTAGCGAGCTACCAGTTTCATCATTAGTTATCGGGCAATTTAACTTTAGCAACATATTGCCAGTATCCAACCCTTGATCCATTTGCATAATGGTCACTCCAGTTTCCTTATCGCCACTTTCAATTGCTCTCTGGATCGGCGCAGCACCTCTCCACCTGGGCAATAAAGAACCATGAATATTAACACAACCATATTTGGGAGTATCAAGCACACTTTGCGGCAATAAAAGTCCGTAAGCTACAACAATCATCAGATCCGCCTGATAAGATGACAAATATTCAACCGCTTCTTCAGACTTGAAGTTAACCGGTTGTTCAACTGGAATATTGTTATCCACAGCCAACTGCTTCACTGGACCAGCAATTAACTTTTTACCTCGACCACTTGGCCTATCGGGCTGGCAATATACGGCACAAACCTGGTGTCCTGCAGCCAATATTGCCTTTAATGCAGTTGCCGCAAAATCTGGTGTGCCCGCAAATATAATTCTAAGTGCCTGTTTAGCCATTAATTTACCAACTAACGATTAGATTTAAGTTTTGCTTTTTGTTCTTTTTCAAGCTTTTTTCGTATTCGTTGCCGTTTAAGCGGTGATAAATAATCAACAAACAACTTTCCCTGAGTATGATCATATTCATGCTGTATACAAACAGCTAAGAGCTCATCTGCATCCAACTGAAATGACTTTCCGTTACGATCAAGTGCTTCAATGGTTACTTCATCAGCTCTTTGAACTTTAGCGTAAACAGCAGGAAATGATAAACAACCTTCTTCCATTTCCTCAACACCGCGTAACTCCACCAGCCTGGGATTGATAAATACCAGGGGAGAAGATTTATCCTCAGAGACATCAATCACGAAAAGTTGCTTGTGGATATCCACCTGAGTACCTGCCAAACCTATACCTGGCGCGGCATACATGGTTTCAAGCATGGCATCAATTTGTTGTTGAAGCTCTTCTCCAAAGTCTTCTACAGGTTGCGCTTTCTTTCTTAAACGCGGATCAGGGTATTCTAGTATCTCTAATAATGGCATAAGTCTGTGACGTAAGTTCTAGTAAAATCGTAAGTAATACTGCTAAGATAATGATCATACTGGAAAATTTGATTTGAACCTAGAAAAAAAATTCAAAGACCTGGTTTTAACAAACTGGTCTTTACGATGAGATTTAGGCTAGAATAGTTACAAAGGGTTGAAATATAACCCAATAAAGATACTGAAAAGGGAAAATGCAATGAAAAGACTCACCATTGGCGTTTTAACTACATTGATTTGCTGGTCGTCGTGGTTTTGCAATGCCGCAGAGTTAAAAACAAACCATCCAGAATTTCATGTGGTTCAAGAAAATGACACGCTTTGGGATATTTCCGAGAAATTCCTTGATAGTCCATGGCTTTGGCCGGAAATCTGGCATGTGAATGATCAGATAGATAACCCCCATCTTATTTTCCCTGGTGATATAATTGCCCTAGTGTATGTTGATGGTAAACGCAGACTAATAAAAACTAACCGATTACCTAACGGAACAATTAAATTGTCCCCTCGTTCACGTGAACTGAGTTCTGAAAGAGCTATTTCAACATTGCCTCTTGATAACATCTTACCATTTCTAACTTCTGCACAAGTTGTTTCAGAGCTTGAAATTGAGAGCGCCCCTTATGTTGTTGGTAGTGATAGTGATCGCCTACTTGCAGCACAAAACAATAAAGTATACGTTCGGGGTATCAGAAACCAGAAAACTCAACGTTATACCTTTTTCCGAAAGGGTGATGCTTATATTGATCCGGACACTGGCGAAGTACTAGGCGTTGAAGCGCTCCATATTGCTAATGGAACAAAACTTCAATCAGGTGATCCGGCAGTGATGATGCTTGATAAGTCGGTGCTAGAGCTTCGTCAGGGAGATCGCGCATTACCCACAAACGATGAACAATTACGTCCGGTTTACTTTCCTCGCGCTCCAAAATCCATTGAAGGTGGCCAGATTATTTCAGTTTACAATGGTGTTCAACAAATCGGTCAGTACGATGTTGTAGTGATCAACCGCGGCGAAAGAGAAAATATGGAAGTAGGCCATGTACTTTCAATTTATCAACGCGGAAAAACGATTATGGATAAAATAGCGCACCAGCGAAGACTTGATGATGATTCTGTCAGTACATTTGATAAAATCAAGGAATCAATCACTGGAAGCAATCAGAAAGTGACTTTACCTGATGAGTTAGCAGGGCGATTAATGATTTTCCGTACATTCGAAAAAGTTAGCCTGGGATTGGTACTAAAAGCTGAACGTACAATTCACATCTATGATAAAGTCAAAGTTCCTCTATAAATACTAACTATTGAGATGAACGCAAGGAATGCTTTCTAAATCACCAGCCGACGAAGCCTGTGCGCTTCTTGCGCTAAAAACAATCCAGGGCATTGGTAATGTCAATGCCCACAAATTAATTAACAAATTTGGCTCAGCCAAGGCAATATTTGAAGCAAATAGTGCCGACTTAAAGTCCATTCGACTTAAGTTAAAACAGGTAGATAGCATTGTTAATTACGATTTTTCACAATTAACACCAATACTCAACTGGTGCAAAGATAAGAATCGACATATTATCACTCTTGAGTCGCCTTATTATCCACCATTGCTGGCGCAGATTAATAATCCACCACTTGTACTATTTGCCATCGGTGATATTACATTGTTATTAACTCCTCAGGTTGCAATTGTTGGCAGCAGAACACCAACGGCACATGGTCTTTCAACGACATATGATTTCTCCCAGGCATTATGCCAACATGGACTAACCATCACCAGTGGACTAGCATTCGGAATTGATGGAGAGGCACACCGTGCTGCGTTAGAGTCATCGGGCTACACCATTGCCGTAATGGGAACTGGGCTAAACCGTGTTTACCCTGCATGCCATCGCGAATTAGCCCACCAAATCAGTAAAAATGGCCTACTGTTATCAGAAAAACTACCTGATGAGCCGGCAGATAGGGGAAGCTTCCCTCAAAGAAACAGAATCATTGCCGGTATGACACTAGGTACGCTGGTAATTGAAGCTGCAAGACAAAGCGGAAGCTTAATCACTGCTAATATTTCAGCCGATGAGGGGAGGGAGGTTTATGCAATACCAGGCTCTATTCACAATCCTTTAGCTAAGGGATGCCATCACTTAATTAAACAGGGCGCCAAACTGGTTGAAACTATCGAAGATATTATCGAAGATTTACCGGGAGTTTCTCATCCTCCCGCGTCACCATCTCTACCAATTGAAAGGCCCTCACTATCCTCTGAAGATGCACAATTTCTTAACTTAATTGACTTTGATATCACTCCAATTGATCGTATTGTGTCACGCTCTCAATTGACAGTAGAAGCCGTGAGCAATAAACTACTGTTATTAGAATTAGATGGCTGGATAATAAACAGCACTGGTGGTTACATTCGCCAATAAATCTCTCCTTTTTGGGATACCTTAATGAAAACAGAAGTGATGGATGTACTGCAGTATATTTTCGAAAGATTTCAAGACGATGAATTCGTCCCTGTCGAAAAAGCTCAGTCTCTGGTCAGTGAATTAGAAGAAGTTGGTTTTAAATCAATCGAAATAAACTCTGCTTTAAGTTGGCTCGATGGATTGGTCGATACGAGCTCTGATAATTTTGCGCCAACCCAGTCTACTCAGCAAAATACGCGGATATTTCACCCTTATGAACTTCATTATTTATCATGTCGTTGCCGTGGCTTTTTATACTTCCTTGAACAAGTTGGTGTTTTAGACCCGCATAGTCGTGAAGCTGTTATCGATCGAGTTCTAGCACTGGAGTCAGATAAACAGGTCGATTTAGATCAATTGAAATGGGTAGTGATGATGGTGTTATTTAATATTCCAGGTAAACAGGAAGCTGTTATCTGGTTAGAAAATATGGATGCCTGCTTCCACTAATAAATTACTCAAACTGCACCCTGAATAATCAGTGATATAAATCTCGGCCATCAGCCTGTCGTTTAAATCGTTTATATCCCCATTGATACTGGGCTGGTGCCAGTTTGATAATGCTCTCTATTTGCTCGTTCATCCCGCGATTAAAAGCTTCCTGATTATCCGTAGTATCATCAAAATCCGGTGAATAAAGGTTGATACTAAAACCTTTACCATCAGAATTACGCAAACAACTACCTAGTAACAATCGGGAATTTGTTTTGCGCATAAAACGGTGGAGCAAAGTCATAGTATAAGCAGGTGTTCCGAAAAACGGTGCATAAGCACCAGCACCTACTCTTGGAGCCTGATCCGGCAATAGCATCATCACTCCACCACCTTTTAGCGCTTTTAACAATCCCATTATTCCTTTGGCATCGGTGGCAAATGCCTGTCCTCCATATCGCTCTCTAGATGGTAACATCAATTCATCCAGCTGCTCTATTTTGGCTGGACGATACATACCAATAGCAGGATAGTTAAGTTGTAGCCAATGCCAGAAAAACTCCCAATTACCAATATGAGGAACAGCTACAATAAGCGGTTGTTTCTGCTCCACATAATTATCAATTAGAGACTGGTTATTCACAACATTGATTACTCGCTCTAAAACGTCCCTTTTACCAAGCCAGGCAACAGGGATCTCCATTGCCAGGCGAGCTTTTTCAATCAGCGTCTGCTTAACCAGAGCCTCTGTTTCCTGAGCAGATAACTCGGGAAAACAAATCTCAAAATTTCTTCGAATAACCTTCTCTGTTTTGCTAGAGATCCGATAGAGTATTTGCCCTATTAGCCAAGCCATACCACGAATAACAGGCAGGGGGAGTTTGGCAAAAAGTTTGAGTATAAGAACCAATAATTGACCCTTAAGGCTAGTTTTCTTCTTGTTTTTTTCCACTAGTCCTGACCTTTTTAACAAATTAACTGTTAGCTACCCATTGTCATTTGTAGGGAAGCTAAACCTGTCTGTCTGAAATACTCTGGTTAATGCCTGATTTAAGATTTCAACAGACAAATAATTATAACGCGATCACTTATGCTTTTTCCTGTCTCGCCATTAATATTTGCTTAATATCTGCTAATTCCTGCTCCAACTTATCAATCTGGGCGCGACTTGCCGGCTCACCACCTTCTTCTGTTTCACCATGGCTTTCAGCACGAAACCTCTCATGCTCAGTACTCATCACTTCAAGCACAGTACCCACCATCATATTAAGAAAAACAAATGCCGTTAAAAAGATAAAACTAATATAGTAAACCCAGCTTAGCGGATAAATAGCCATAGTTTCATACATTACATCAGTCCAATCTTCGAAAGTGGCTACCCGGAACAAAGTTAACATGGAAATTGAAACATCACCCCAGAGGATACTATTTATTTTTTCGAACAAAATACTTCCTACCGCGGCATAAATGTAGAAAATAACAAACATAAGCAGGGCGATATAGCCCATTCTTGGGATAGCTTTTAACAGGGCGTTAATAAGTAACCTTAGTTCAGGCACCATTGAGACAAGGCGTAACACCCTGAAAACACGCAATAATCTTGCTAATAAAATACCCGAACCCCCTGTGGGTATCAGACTTCCAACAACAATGAATGTATCAAACAGGTTCCAACCATTTTTAAAAAAGCCTTTAGCATCATTAGTTGCAAGGTAGCGAATAACTATCTCTAATAGAAAAAATACAGTAATGGCATTATCAGCGATCTCCAATATTGACTGAAGATGACCAGGTAAATCATGTGTCTTGGCGCCAATAGAAAGCGCAGACAAAATGATAACAACAATAACAATTGCCTGAAACAATTTGCTGGAATCCAGCGCGTGAAGTTTTTGCTGTATCTGTTTAAGCGTAGATTTCATACTTAGTCTCTAATTAAATTAATCACCTGAACGGTCAAACAAATTAATAGATATACCGCGAGTTGATCGAATTTTAACGCAACCTGATTGATATACTTATTTGAGGGTGTGAATAATAATCAAAATGTGGGCTAGAGAAAAGAATAAAAACTCCACTGGCAAGAAAACACCAGTGAAGTATCCACAGAAGTTTAGGCAGGCTTGATAATCTCTACTCAAAGAGATTATCAATTAAGGACATCGTTAATCTTGAAACGAAATACTGCTAAATTTAAACCCTTTTCCAGTATTTTTTGAGAAAAGACCTTTTTGCGGGTAACCATCAACACTTTCAAGCTGTGTGTCAAATACATCTAGCTCAGCCATATCTTCACATAGTGCTTCAGCCTTACGTTCCAATTCTGCCGCATGCTGCTCAACGTAGTTCTCAATATCCTGTTCAAGATTTTCCATCCGAAACTCTAGATCTTTTAGTTCTTCTCCATCCCCCGAAAATACAGTAGTTAGTATATTACCGACTATTTTTCCACTATATTTGGTAATTGCGAGCTCTAGCATTTTTTCAAACTCTTCATCGAACGCTTCGTCAAAAGAACGTTCCAGAGCTTCGGTGTTGAGCTGTGTTTTACTAATGTTTTGCTTGATTCTTTCACCAATAGCTTCAATAGGCACCATCAGCTCTTCCTGAGCCTTCGGGTCATCTGAAAAAAGCGTAGTCATCACCATTGTAGCAGCCTTAATTCCAAGTTCAGCACCTTCAACAGCAACTACTGCCACTTTTGGAACCATCGCTCTGGCACCAGACTCCAGCTTGCTGCTAGCTCTGCGTTGCTGTGCACTCAGTTCAATAGAATTTCCATTGATAAATAATTGATCATTTTTAAATTCGAAGCGATCACCATTATTTTTCTCAAATAAGACGCTTTGTTCATCTATATTAATATTAAAATCCGTTGAATAATCACAAACATTACTTTCGGCACTCGCCAAACCGCATGTCCCCATAATACAAGCAACTAAAAGTGCTCTTTTCATAAACTCCTCCTACTAAAACAGCCACAAGTTATCACTCTGTCAATTAAGAATGACTTTATCGATCATCAAAAATCAACAACTAATCAATTAGTCGGGCAAGGAACAAAAAAAGTTGGGAAAAAATCATGGGGAAATGTAACTAACTATTACAAAAAGACAAGAAAATGCGCGCAATACTGCGCGCAACAGTATTATTGACCGGCAGCAGCCTTATTAAGACCTGATAAATGTTGAATTGCCTGCTCTATATTTCCCATATCGCCTAACGCTTGATTATTTAATTTAAACCGTTTGTTAACAAGAAAAGAAGGCGTACCTGAGACTTTATGTTTAAATGAATATTGTTTTGCCAACCTCATTTGTGTATTAATCCAGTAAGAATTAGCAACATCATCATAAGCTTTTTCTTCAACACCAAGCTCAAGGAAAAATGTTTTCATTTCATCTTCACCTTTGAAGAACTTGTTTTCGACATGAATTCGATGAAATAATTTGGCATGACTTTTATCAAGTACATTCAGCTTTTCACCAATATAGTAGGCTTTTACGTAGATTTTCCAAGCTGGGCGAAGCTCTACAGGTACTGCTTTAACCTTAAGGCCTGGGTTATTTTCTTTTAGATCACCAATAAACTTTTCCATTCCATAACAGGCACCACATGCATAGTTAAAGAACTCTTCAACTAATGGTTCAGAGTCGGACTTGGGCGCAGTAACTTCATAATCTTTTCCTACTTCAAATGACGATTCCGCCGAGACTGCAATTGAGAAAGCGGTAACTAATACCACGCCAAGAAGGTTTTTCAGATTTTTCATAGTATCCTCTATTATGGGGTCAGTTAGATTTGATTTAATAACCGCCACTAATCGTTCATTATTAATTTTTCAAGATGATATTAAAGTTTTACCTTGAGATCCACTCACTAAAGTAATAATTGAAATTTTATAACACCCTTTCACATGTAAACTACTGACTCTTTAGGTTCTATTCCAACAAATAGTTCCTCTAGATACAATAAATTATCAGATATCTCTGAATCAACCTATCACCCATAATTTACTAGTACTCGTTCTTTATGGAATAATATTGCCATTAGAGCTACCGATAAAAACCATATGATAAAAAACTGTCTCTTTTTCGTTTTTCTACTGCTTTTGTTTTCTCTTCTTATTTCAAATACCTACGCCAGTGAGGTTGAAGAGTGCCAATCTTCATTAAGCAAAGGCGACTATGAAACCAGTCTATTGCTGTGCACCCAGGCAGTTAACAAAGCCAAAGGCAACTATTCACAGGTCGACCTTGTAACAGCTTACTTCCATTTATTTGAGCTACACTATCAAAAAGGGGACAGTGAGAAGATAGATTATTATTTAACACAAATAAAATCGCTTGCTATTTTTGATGAAAGGATAGACTTTCAGTACCAATGGAATCGCTACAAGGGCAAACACTATTTTCGTATCGATAATTATAAAGAAGCAAAAGCATATTTCTCTAAAGCTCTGAAAATAGCAGAGTCTGAAGACAATCAACAATGGAAGAGTATAAGTTACAATGACGTTGCATTGGCTGAACTTAGACTAAATAATTACAAAGTATCACTAAAATTTTTCTATCTCAGTCTTAATTTAAAGAAACAAATAGATAATCTCTTTTCAATCGCTAAGACTCAAAAAAATATCGGACTTAATCAA
>CBDUHU010000022.1:0-14866 GCA_965366725.1 uncultured Kangiellaceae bacterium | reverse complement strand
CCAGAAACTTGGGGAAATTATCAGAATAAGTGAACTATTCAAGATAGAAATGAGAAAAAACAAATCTATGATGTATATTAAAGATGAAAGAAATTAGTTTATTAAAATAAACAACCTATTTTTTATCTAACTCCAGTATAACCCCATAAAAAAGGCGAGTAACAGTTAAGCTACTTGCCTTCTTTCAACTTCCTGATAAAAAATTAATAACGCTACTCCAGCACGGAATCAAACTGCCGGTAAAGGGGGTTTCAATCCAGTCGCCAAATTAACATTAGCATCAGCTAAAATCCGAAAGCATCCTATGGCAGTGTTCCAATGGTGTCATCACCTTTAATTAATTGGTACTCAGCTGCATTGACTTTAATACCCTTAACACAGGTTACAGAGCAATCACATAGCACTTGCGTACCAGAATGAGTGACGCTGAGTCCGGTAAATGTAGAAGATGTTGCTGTGCATATCCAACCGCTGCTATTTGTATGAATCTTCATGTAGTTTGAGAGGGAGTTAGCCTTGTTAACACAGGCGGTTTTACACTCAGCTGCAACAACATCATTAAATTCAGGATCGTTTATATCAATGTCTTTATGCCTGCCCGCAGTTTTTACCTCATCGCTACAGACACTATTGCCAGCATCTGCACAGTCACCAAGAACAGTTGCAGATACCGAAGAAGTATACAAGCTGCCTATCAGAATAAGCAGTAAAATGGATATCATTGATTTTATAGTCATAATTTTACCTTTAATAATAAATATTAAGTGAATAATGGCATCGAGCTTGTCGCCGCCGCGCTGAAAGGCCCCAAATTGAAATCGTTGTTACGACCCCTCATTAAAACAATGCGTATAAATAGTCGGTGAGAGTTGATTGGATGAAAAAATAGTTAACTTTTTGAACTGGACTGCGCCAGATTGCGACATTGACTAATATTTTTGCGAACTTGCGACATTCTCCAGTCTTTGTCTGGAAGGTCCTTTACCGCTACTTCCAGTAGTGGAATAGCTTGTTGACACTCACCTTGTTGTGCCAGATATATGGCAAATTCAGCCACCGGTCTTGCTGCCATGGGATGGTTATTTGATAAACTAACCCGGTAACTTTGTATCGCTTGTTGGTAGAGTTGTCTTGCATCAGAGTGTTTACCCTGCTTGATTCTAATTGCTGCAAGAATCGATAAGCTCTCCCCGGTTTCTGCATTATTGACTCCATAAGAATCACGTCGTTGGGTGAGCGCCTGCTCGGCAAGCTGAACGGCATAAGTTAGATTCTGATGGGAGTAAATTGCGGCAAGGTGGGCAAGACTGCGGGCTATATCCGGGTGTTCCAGACCAAGAAGATTACGTCTTATCTCTAGTGCTTCTTTGGCCAAATCCTCCGCGGCCTGAATATCTCCAAGGATTAGCTTTGTTTGTGCTAACCCGTCGATTACATCTGCAAGCAGGTTCGATTGTTTGGGGGGCGTATGTCCATTAACCAGAGCTTCAGCATATATTTGTTCTGCCGTCAGATACTTTCCCTGATCAAATAGAAGCAAAGCCAGGTTACCTCTGGTTTTTAATGTTTGTCGTGCACTATTCCCATTTAGTTTCAGGCTGCTTAACAATGCTTGCTGATAAAGTGGGTAAGCGGCTTCGTATTTACCCTGTTCGTGTAGTACCAATGCCAGACTATTAAGACTCTTTGCCACATCAGGGTGATCTTCGCCAAGTGAAGAACGTCTTAGATTTAATGTCTGTCTAAATAGTGGCTCGGCACTTATCAGATCTCCGGAAAGAGCTGTCACACGAGCCAGGTTGTAGAGGCTTTCGATAGCACTGGTTGTCGTTGCAGACTGGACTGTGAGTTTTTGCTTAAGTGACAGTTGATACAATTCTCTGGCACTCTGAAATTGTCCAAGCTTTTCATAAAGACTCGCCAGTGTCTCTCTTAGCATAATTTGTGCTTCGTCCTGGCCGGTCAGCAGATCGAGTTGTTCTCTTCCCTGATCAAGTAAGGAGCGTGCATGGAGTTTATTTTCTTTTGCTGCTTTTGAGCCTGCCATTTCAAATAGGTTAACTAGCATTTTTGAAACTTGCTCAGCCTTGTCACGTTGTTTAGCGGTATTTGACTCCATCTCGATTAAAGTAAAAATAAATAATATGCTAACGATAAAAATACTAACCAGTGACGCGACGCCTAACCGATGTCTCCGAATAAATTTTCCAATGCGGTATAAGTAACTGTCAGGTCTGGCCTTAACCGGGTGGCCGTTTAGATATCGTGAGAGATCAGCGGAAAAATTTCCGACCGAACAATAACGTCTTTCTGGTGTTTGACGAATAGCCTTTAATACGATGTTATCGAGATCGCCTGCTAGTATGCGTTGTAAAGATTTAGTTGTTTCGTTACGCTCCTCTGCAACTTCTTTAGAAATATGCTTACTAATATCGGCTAGTCTACGAGGTTCAGAGTCTTTATTATTTGACTGGTTATTTCTGACTAAACCAGAGTAAAAATCAGGAAGCTCTTCGGTTAGTAACTTATAAAGTAATAAGCCTAAACCATATACATCCGTTGCGGTAGTAATTGTCTCTCCATTGATTTGTTCAGGACTGGTGTAGCCTGGCGTTCCCATACGTCTTATTGTTTTGGTAGTATCACTGATAACAGTGGGATCGATTAGTTTTGCAATTCCAAAGTCCAGTAGTTTCGGAATGCCATCTGCGGTGACTAAAATATTGGAAGGTTTTATATCCCTGTGAACAATCAGATTTCGATGGGCAAACTCGACCGCACTACAGACTTTCTGAAAGAGTCTAATGCGTTCTGCAATGCTAAGTTTATTTTGATTGCAATAGCGATCAATCGGTTCACCCTCAATCACTTCCATAACAAAATAAGGGCTTCCGGAGGGGGTTGTTCCGCCGTCGATTAACTTAGCGATATTTGGATGATTTAACTGGGCTAACATTTGCCGTTCCGCAATAAACCGCTGATGATGACTGTCATCATTTAACCAGTGATGAACAATTTTTATTGCCACTTCCTGATGGAATGATAAATCCGCTCTTGATGCCAGATATACACTACTCATTCCACCTTTCCCCAGCTCTTTGATAAGCCGGTAATTTCCGAGCAAAGACTGATTGCTATCGTCCAGAAAAGTATTTTTATTACTCTGATTAAGCTTGTCCTGTGCTAACAAGGCCAATGAGTTTTTTATTGGTGCCGATAAACTCATGCTGATATTACTGATTCCTGCCAGCATTTTAGCGACCGTTTCAAGAATGACAGGTGACTCTTCTCTGGTTTGTTTTTTTAGCCAGCTCTGGAGTAATTGAGGTTCAATATTAGCCGCTTCTAAAAATAATTTTTCAATTTTATCCCAGTTTTTTTTATCGATTTGAGAGTCCATCTGATGGTCAGTTTTTGATTTGAGAAAATAGCCAGGCGAGTGCTATTTTTGTATCGCTTATAACCGTAGATACGGAAATATCAAGTAATGATGCTACTTCTTTAACTTCAAATCCTGCAAAATATCTTAGTTCTACCACCTGTGTTTTTCGTTGATCAAACTTAGCCAGAGATTCGAGCAATTCGTTTAATTCCAAAATCATGATGTCTGGTGCAAGTTGCTCGATTTTATCATCGAATGGAATATGCGGCGTTTTTCCTCTGCGACGTTTGGCAAATATTTTTCTAGCGTGGTCAACCAGAATCTGACGCATCAATTGAGCGGTCAAACAATAAAAATGCCGGCTGTCATTTATTTCAGCAGGCGGCGAGCGAGAGAGGCGTAGATAAGCTTCGTGAAGCAGAGCCGTTGGTTGCAGTGTATGTTCACTACGTTCACTATTAAGAGAGTTTAGTGCCAGCTTGTGTAGTTCTCTATAGATTAGTGGAAACAACCGCTGTAAGGCACAAGGGTCACCACTACTCCATTGATATAGTAATGTGGTAATTTCATTGTCAGTTGAAAGTTTCATCGTTGTTAAATGTATCCATGGCGAATAAGCTGACAGCACAAGGTAAATTATCGGACTAAAAAAAAACGATTGTCAATTCTCTACTTGAGATATTTTTCTGAAAACTTGACCATGTTCCCCGTAACAAACCAGCAATGTTGAACAATGTGAGTCAAATATATCGGACAAAACAGCAAGGCTTTATGATGGTTCTATCGTCTGTTCAATAACATAATGTTAAGGTGATTTTGAGAGTGTTTGCCGGTTAGTTGGTAGATAAAAATACTTGATAGAAACAAAAATATTATCACTGGTTAATCCGCTACAAGCAATTAACCAGTGATATCAGAAATTAATTATTGAGATTAGTTTGTTTCCTTATTATTGAGGATCTTATCAATTGTCACCTGAGCCATGGGATGGTATCCGCTGCGAGCTTTTTTATAAATTGATTGGGCGATTATCAGATTTTCTTTTCTTTTAGCCAACTCTTCATAAAGGGGAGTGATCAGCTTACGTCGGCCAATGGAAATCAGGTAGCTTTCCAGTCGTTTGTTAATTGGTTGATATTGCCGTTTAATACCCAACAACAACCAGGCATGAGCAATCTCATTGTTTGTTGATTGGGTTAACCCAAAAGTCTTATCTAACTGAGATAGTCTTTTCCTGGAAATATCCAACGGCAGATTATTGACAAAGTACAACCACTCATGAACGGTCCATTGGCTGGTTGGCATTTTATTGGGGGATGCATTATTTTTGAGCCAGTTATCAATATATTCTTCGACTTTGTTAAAAGCATCTGACTCTGGATTAGGAGAAGTTGTTGGTAAATAAGGCGCTAGAATCCACTCGTTGACTTCATCCAGAGTAACCTTTCCCGGATGAGCAAGAATCAGATTTTGATTAAGATATTGTATAAACGTTGGTGTATCGATACTCTGGAATGCGTGGTCATCAAAGTATTGACGAACAAAGCTATCAAATATTTTCCGACCAAAACGTTGTTCAAGAAAAATCAAAAACAGTTGTCCTTTGACATAAGGGATATCTGAGAAGGCGTCATCTGGATCGCGATTATTCATCTGAACATGGAGAATCGTATCCTCTTTCGCTAGTGTTTTTAATTCCTTTTTCAAGCTTTGTACCGATAGTGCCTGTTCCATTATTGCCCTGTCTTTGCCGAATATTTTTTCCATAATTCTGTTTTCAACATAACTGGTAAATCCTTCGTTAAGCCATAGATCTCGCCATGTGGCATTGGTTACCAGGTTACCAGACCAGGAGTGAGCTAGCTCATGGGCAATAAGCGATACGAGACTCTTATCACCTGCAATAACCGTTGGAGTAATAAAAGATAAACGTGGATTTTCCATCCCACCAAAAGGAAAAGAGGGCGGTAGTATCAGTAAGTCATATTGATTCCAGCGATATTTACCATACATTTCTTCACTAGCTTCAATCATAGCTTGAGTATCTTCAAACTCTTTGCTTGCACTATCAAGATAAGCGCTTTCAGCATATATTGCTGTTTGCGCAGACATTGATTTGTGGTGGATATCACCAGCTGCGATTGCAATCAGATAGGGTGGTATTGGTTGGGGCATTTCAAAGTGATAGGTGCCACTACTATTCCGGGCGGGAGCGTTATTAGCACTCATCACAGGTCGCATATTTTTATCGGTAGTTATTTGAGCGGAGTAGGTCAGCCTCATTGCCGGAGTATCTTGAATTGGCATCCAGCTACGGGAATGAATCGCCTGTGACTGACTGAACATAAATGGAAACTTCTTTCCCGCTGTTTGCTCCGGAGTTAGCCACTGAAGCCCCGACGCATTTGGACTTGTATGATAGTAAACACGAACTCTGGTTGTTTCTGGGGTCAGATTGATATTAAGCTGGCTTCCTCTAACTTTATCTTCTTTGGCAAGTTCAAAATGAGCTGTTATCCACTTTTCTTCAGATAGAATTTTGACATCTGAAATCTCCAACTCTCTGGTATCGAGTGATAATTGGTTAACTGATGGGTTATGTTTTTTAAGGGTATGTTCAATTGAACCACGAAGTTGCCGTTGTTGAAAATCGACTTTTAGATTCAGGTGGATATGCGTCGAAGTAATATCGTTATGATTTGATAATGTATGCCAGTCGCTAATTGCATTTGCGCGAGGCACTATCAAGAATATGAAACTGGACAATAATATAGATGTTAAAAACCTAAATTTTCTGGTCACTTTGAGACACCACTTTTTACTATGTATTTTGAAAATTTATGCAGTCTAGCATAGTGCTTTGCCAGATAAAGCATCTTTTATCCCGATAAAATGCTCATTGTCAGATCCATTGCCACATTTAAAATGAGGTTTAGACCTAATAAAAAGAATACGTCCTCACTACCACATTTACTTTATTTATTACCGAATTCCCGCTAGAGTAACTGATTTTGTGGGATTTAGAAGGTCGGATTGAATGACAAATAATAACAACCTGTTATCAAACAGGAATGAACTTGCAGACACTAAGCAGTTGGGAATGTGGGCTGCAATTACCAGTTTGGGATATGTATTCTGGCTGGTGTGTGGTATGGAGATGGTTGAGCGTATGGCTTATTACGGTGTTAAATCCAGTGCTTCACTATATGCAACCAACGCTCAGTCTGGCGGCGCGCTCGGCTTAAGTATTACCGATTATGGTCTGATTACAATGACCTGGGCACTGGTACAGACTTTTGTTCCGGTATTTTCCGGAGGGATTTCTGACCGTATCGGTTATAAAGAAACTATATTTGCGTCAACTGTTATTAAAATTTCCGGCTATCTTTGCATGGCTTTTTTCCCAAGTTTTGAAGGTTTTATGCTCGGTGCTATTCTTCTTGCCGCAGGTACGGGTGTTTTTAAGCCGGGTATTCAGGGAACTTTGGCAAATGCCACATCAAAAGAAAGTGGTTCGATGGCCTGGGGAATTTTTTATCAGGTAGTCAATATTGGAAGTTTCGTTGCACCACTGATTGCCGTACATTTCAGGCAGCTTTCCTGGTCTAGCTTATTTTTTGTTTGTGCAGCAATTATTTCGTGTAATTTTATTATGTTGCTGATGTACAAAGAGCCCGGAAAAGAAGAGCGACTGGCTCTTAAAGCTAAAATTAAATCTGGTGAAGTCAAACAACCCCATTTATGGAGAGACGCCTGGAACGAACTCAGGAAACCAATTGTTTATTGGTACATGCTTGTTTTTGCCGGTTTCTGGTTTTTGTTCAATGCGTTATTTGATGTCTTGCCACTGCATGTGCGTGACTGGGTTGATACGAGTATTGTGGTTCGTGATATCTTCGGTGATCAGGGAACACAAAGTGGTTTTGCCAAGTTCTGGTTTGGAATGAGTAATGATGGGCTAAGAATTATGCCTGAGGGTATTGTTAACCTGAATGCGTTAATGATAATGACGACCTGTTTTCTGATGGCTGCAATTACTGCTAAATACAGGATAACATCAGCAATGTTTGCAGGTGCAATTGCAAGCGTAGTTTCTATAATCATGATTGGCGGTTTTCAATCTGCCTGGTTTGTTATTTTTGCAGTTGCTTTGTTTAGCATGGGTGAAATGATGATTAGCCCTAAAAAGAACGAGTATATGTCCAATATTGCACCGAAAAACAAAAAAGCCATGTACTTAGGGTTTGTTATGTTGCCACAGGGAATCGGTTGGGGATTGGAAGGTTATTTTGGCCCCTGGTTATATGATCGATTTGCTTCAAAGGAGAACTTTGCGCGTGAGTTGTTAACCAGTAAAGGGGTAAGCCAGCAAGATGTTGACGCGATACCCGGTGGCGAAGCATTTCAATATCTAGTGAATTTAACCGGTGAAACCGCAACTGATATGACTCAACAGCTTTATCAGATGCATAATGTTGGTATGGCCTGGTACTTGATTGCTGCGATCGGTATGATTTCCGCTGTTGGTATTTTACTATACGGTCGTTGGGTTTATCGAATGGAGTCGGCGAAGTAACCGTTTATGCTATCCACTGAGTTAATGCTTATTGATGGGATTAATTCAGTGGATTCTGTGCTAGCTTTCCAGGTAACTTCCAAAACGTTTATAGTACAAACGTAACCATAAGGGGGTAAATATAGTCGTGTAAGCGATGACAATTACCACTGTGGTGTATATTTCGTTACTAAACAATCCTGTAGAACGACCAAGTTCTGCGAAAATCAGGCCGACTTCACCCCGCGGAACCATCGACATTCCTATTGCCAGTTTCATTGCGACTTTTTCCTTAATTAATAGTGCGCCGCCTATTTTTGATAAAATTGCTACAGCAGTTAATGAAATGGAGAAATACCAGAAAAAATGTGATGTCCAGTCAATCTTGCTGAGATCGAGAGATAAACCGACAGCGACGAAAAATATTGGTGTAAACAGCTGAATAATCGGTCTCATCTGGCTATGAACATGATTAGAGAACTCTGGGTCGGCTCTTAACGCAACGCCAAATGGAATAAAAAAACGACGGGATAAAGCCAGACCAGTGGCAAAACCACCAAGCAATTCTGGCACACCAATAGCGTGTGAGAGCCAGGCCAGAAAAAGCACCAGAGATACAATGGAAGTTGGTACAATTCCAGGGATCATACTGATTGATTCAAACCGTCTAATCAGATAACTGATCGACTTTGCCAGAGTGGGCGCAATCAAAAAGAATATCACCATAAAAAGAAGAATGTGCGAAGCACCGGCAAAATCGATCTGTTTGTTAATCGAAAAATCAAATAGAATGGCCAGTAATAAAACACCGAGAATATCGTCCAGTACAGCGGCACCCAGAATAATTTGCCCTTCAGGGCTGTTATTCCGGCCTAAGTCTGTCAAGGAACGCATTGTGATACCAATGCTTGTGGCAGTCATAGTGCCTGCAACCATTAAGGAGACAAGTACTTCAAGTTCAAACAGATAATAACTCAGAGCAAAACAAAGTATAAAGGGAAAAACAAAACCACCCACCGCCACAATCACTGATTTCAAACCTGAATTAACCAGATCTCCGATATCAGTTTCCAGTCCAATCTGAAATAACAGTAAAATAATGCCAACTTCTGCCAGTACCCTGATCATTCCATCGGCTTCAATAAAGCCAAATAAGGTAGGCCCAAGAATGACACCGGCGATTAGTTCTCCAATAACCGAAGGTATTTTAAAAAAAGCGGCAAGCTCACCAAAAATTCTGGCAACGATTAAGATGATAGCAATATGTAGTATTACGGTCGATACATCCATTGCTTTGAATAACTGCGCTCCAGGTTAACGAGTTAATAGCGAATATAGTTTTGGTAATTTGTCAGGTAATTCGGTTGCTCGTTTTATTTTGACGAAATTTGCGCTACCAAAAATATAGGACAAATAATTGTTATCTTCATCATCAATGGTGACACAGAATACTCTGATTCCTTTTTTGAAGGCTTCATGAACTGCGTGCTTAGTATCTTCTACACCATAGCGGCCTTCATATAAATCGATATCGTTTGGTTTTCCGTCACTTAATAATAGCAGCAATTTTGTTTCTGTTTGTTCTTTTTCCAGGTTTTGGGTGGCAAAGCGAATTGCGGCTCCCATACGAGTATAATAGCCTGGGGATAGCGATGATATTTTATCTCTGATAGTACTGGATTGCTTTTCGTCAAACGATTTTATTGGATAATAACGAACCATATCTCTTCGTTTAGAAGAAAAACCAGCGATTGAAAATCGATCTTGTGTCGCGGATAAAGATTCTGAAAAAAGGTATAATGAGTCTTTGATCATATCAATGACTTTTGAATCATTGTTGACATAGCTATCCGTTGATAAACTTAAATCTGCCAGTAGTAAGCAAGATAAGCTGCGCAAGTTTTGTCTGAGTTCAATATATAAATTATCATCTTTTTTGACCTGGCCGTTTATTTCGTCTGCCTGATGCAATATAAACCGCTCCAGGTCAATTTCGCTTCCATCCGGTTGACCTTTGAGCCATTGCTTTTGCATTGCCAGGAATTCAAATTGGGCGCGAAGTCGTTTTGCTTTTTCTCTAAGCTTGGGAGAAAAACTATGCTGTTCAACTTTGCGTGTTTCCATTAAATGAAGTCTGCAGAAATCTTTTTGCAGCAAAGATTTTCTGTAATCCCATTCAGGTAAACAGATTCCGTCATACATAGTAATATCATCTTGCTCTTCAGCCGGTAAATCCAGGTCAAACTTAAGCTTTCCTGCGGTTGTTTCTGAACCACGAACTATCGATATCTTATCAATGTCATTGGCAGCTGCAATCGCTTTATCTTCATCCTCATCATCTGCGGTTCTATCGACCGGGATATATTCTGACCAGGAAAAAATACTTTCCAGACGAAATGCCATCAGACCATCTTTGCCATCAATTTCATTAACATATTCTCCTTTCTTGCGAAGATCTATTTTTTTAGCGACCTGGCCTTTTGATTGGTCTGCATCGTCATTAGTATCTCGATGTGGAGCCTGTTTTTTACTGTGTAATACCGGAAAAGGATCTAACCACAATGGAATTGGGAAAATATCTTTAGGATCAAATGATGCTGTTGCAGGCATAACTGGATTTGTTAGTAGTGACTGAATGAGATCTTCGTGTTGAGAGTTTTTTAGATTTTTTAACTGGCGTCTTTGTTCAACATGGAGTTGTGCTAGCTTCAAATAGATTTTTTTTAACCCTGGAAGATTATCAAAAGTCGCTTGAATTGCGCGCAAGTTATCATCTAACCAATTGTTTTTTCCGCTAGATTGATAATTCGCTAAAAGTGCAGTAAGCCATAGATAGAGTTGTTCGTTATGCTGTCGGTTCGGATAAAAAGCAATATGGGCTGGCAAATATAAGTTATTGTTGTTAATTGAAGCCAGTTCTAACTTCTGCTCCGAACTGGCGAGTCTGGTCAAAAAACGCTTCTTACCTTTCCAATTTTTATTAAGAGAATCCTTTAGCTCCAACCCAAGATCGCCACCAAAAGCCCTGAACTGAAGCGCAAGCTGATTTCTAATATCATTCAGTTCAACACTCGCTTCCGGGTACTCAAGAGAGGCTGCTCTGGTTATATACTTATGCCAAATTTGACCAACAAACTCTTCCATTTTCTTTAGTCCAGATCAAGCTTTGCTTGAACAACGCTCATGAGAGCCTTAACAACCTCATCATCATCGCTCAGAGGTTCTATTAACGCTGCCTGACAGGCTTCAATTGGATCCATTCCAGCATTGATAAGGGTTGCTGTATAAACGATTAGCCGAGTTGAAATGGATTCTTCCAGATCATGATCTTTTAGTCGCCGTAAACTATTGGACAGGTCAACAAGTTGTCTTATCATAAAATCGTTAAGTCCGGTTTCCTGTTTAATAATTGATTGTTCTACTTTACTTTCCGGGTAATCAAATGTCAGTGATACAAAACGTTGCCGGGTCGAAGGTTTAAGACCTTTTAACAGGTTTTGGTAACCTGGGTTATAGGAAATAACCAGCATAAATTCTTCAGGTGCAACCAGTTGTTCTCCTGTGCGATCAATCGGTAAGATACGTCGGTCGTCAGATAAAGGGTGAATGACAACTGTTGTATCTTTTCTAGCTTCAACCACTTCATCCAGATAGCAGATCCCGCCTTCTCGAACGGCTCTGGTCAAAGGGCCATCTCGCCAAACTGTCTGACCACCTTCTATCAGGTAACGACCAACCAGGTCGGCTGCAGTCAGATCATCATGACAGGCTACTGTGTATAGTGGCCGGCCTAATTTTTCAGCCATATGCGCGACAAAACGAGTCTTTCCACATCCAGTCGGACCTTTCAACATTAATGGAAGCTGGTTTTTATAGGCGAGCTCAAAAGTTTTTATTTCGTTATGTTGGGGGATATAATTTGAAATTATTTCAGTCATGGTAGCCAAATAAAAAGTTCGTTTATTTGGGATATAGTTTAGCAAATTAGTCAGGTATTACGATGATTTGGATCAGGTGAAAATAAAACTCATTCAATCAGGCTGACTCTGATCAATAATTGGCAGAAATGAACTACTAATAAAAAAAGGCCGGCGAACCGACCTTTTATTTTTTAGCTAACTACAATTGGCTATCAGGCTTCTGAAGGATTGTCGTCCTTAACAAAGAAGCTGATTATGTAAACAATCAAACCAATCATAAACACAACACCTGCTGCTTCTCTTAACCAGTAGAATGTTGCAATTTTATCTTGTACAACCATAAACGGTTGACCGTCGTCAAATCGTTGCAACCATGTTTGTAAAATACCAGCGCCAGTTAAGAACAGGGTAATAAAGACCATTGAAATCGTCATTAACCAGAAAGACCACATCTCTGTAAATTGTGCTCTTCGATTGGCTGCATTGCCCTGACCACGTAAGTAAGGCATTGCGTATGAGATAATAGTAATAACAATCATTACATAGGCCCCATAAAATGCCATATGGCCATGAGCTGCAGTAATCTGAGTACCGTGGGTGAAATAGTTAACTGGAGCTAAGGTATGGAGGAAGCCCCATACACCGGCACCCAGAAATGCCATTACACCGGTTCCAAGCGCCCATAAAACAGTCGCCTTATTTGGATGTTCTCTCTTACGCTTACCAACAGCACCAAAAGCTAACAATGTCATCATAAAGAATGGAATGGGTTCCAGCGCTGAAAAAATTGAACCTAAGGGTTGCCAGTATTCAGGTGTACCAATCCAGTAATAGTGATGTCCTGTTCCTATAATCCCGGTAATAAAGGACATGGCGATGATGATATATAACCATTTGTCTACTACTTCGCGATCAATACCTGTGGTCTTGATTAATACATAAGCTAAAATTGCGCCAAGAATTAATTCCCAGACACCTTCTACCCATAAGTGGACAACCCACCACCAGAAGTACTTATCCTTGACCAGATTCTCCGGATTGTAAAAAGAAAACAGGAAGAATACTGCCAGCCCGACAAGACCCGTTAGCAAGACAACATTTACCACTGTCTTTCTTCCCGGTAGAACGGTCATCGCCAGGTTGTATAGGAAGCCTAACGCGACAATAACGATACCAATTTTGGTGAGTGTCGGTTGTTCAAGAAACTCCCTTCCCATTGTTGGTAGAATATCGTTACCGGTTATTTGAGCCAAAGTTGCGTAAGGAACTGCAAGATAGCCAACAATTGTTAATGCGCCAGCTATCAGAAATATCCAGAACAATGCCATGGCAAGTTTTGGACTGTGTAGTTCTCTTTGCGACTCTTCAGGCACCATATAGTATGCAGCACCCATAAAGCCGAATAATAACCAGACGATCAACAGGTTCGTATGAACCATTCTGGCAACGTTAAAAGGTATTTCGGGGAATAAAAAGTCTCCCCAGACATATTGTAGGCCCATTATCAGACCAAATAAAATTTGACCAACAAACAGACCTATCGCCGCAATAAAATACGGTTTGGCGACCATCTGAGATTGGTATTTCAATGTACTTTGCATCTTGATAATCTCCTCTTAACCTTGAATATTAGGTGGCCAACCGGCGGCATCTATTTCGCTGGAGTATTTTAGGAACTCCGCAATTGCATCCAGCTCTTCTTCGGTTAAATTAAATTGAGGCATGCTTCGGCGGCCTGGAATACCATTCACCGGACGACTCTTGATAAATGCTTTAATTGCTTCTTTTGATTTGCCAAATCGTTGATAGACATTACCAAGTTCTGGTGCAAAGTAAGCACCTTCTCCCAGTAGTGTGTGACAACCAATGCAGTTATTTTCTTCCCACACTTTTTTGCCTAAAACAACTTGCTCGGTAATAGCCTGGCGATTATCCGTTTTGGGTAATTCTTCTATGGTATGCCAGGTTAAACCGAGGAACAAGAATACAAAAAACATACTGCCGCCAAAATAGACGTTGCGGGCCATGCTTTTGCTAAAAACTTCGCTCATCGCTTTCCCTCCCCTGTGTGAATTAAGAATGAACGTTTACCATCTTATGCTCGACAGCATTTTATATATTGATATGGATCAGATGTGTAAGGTAAAGCCGTTATAAGAGACTGAATTTGATAGTTTTTGTACAATATTTTTAACTCAAAAAACAACAATTTTTTTAGGGGTAATTAGACAGGGTGTTTAATCAAATAGTAGCCAAAAATTATTTTTCAGGCTGATTAGCAGTATTTTAAAAAATAATTAATGTTGAGTAACCATAAAAAAATTATGGTTTAATTCTATTGTTTTTATCATAACTATTACCACAATACTCGACCTTTGTGGTTAAACTTTGCCTGGATTAATAAATTATCTGCTTGCTCTATTAGTATTTCAGAGCTTCTAAAATCACCAACGGTTCGTGCGATTGCTCCCATCGTAGAGGTGATTCTTTCAATTTTTCCATTAAAATTAAACTCAAGCTGGTTTAACTGACTATGCAGGCGTTCAACAAAATCTCTCGCTTTCTGCGGGTCTTCCAGGGTGGCGGCGATGCAAAATTCATCACCACCATAGCGAGCTAACAGATCAAAGTGTCGGAGTTCCTTATGAAGAACGGTACTGACTAAAGTGAGGACTCTATCACCTTGAATGTGCCCGTAGTTATCATTGATGAGTTTGAAGTTATCAAGATCTAACATGACGATAGTTAATATCTTATTTTCTCTGTCTGCTCGAAAAGTCTCTTGCTCAAGACGTTCTTTAAATTCATTGAAACGAAGCGTTCCGGTTAATCGGTCAATTGTTGCATCTTTATAATAGCTGAGGTTTTTGTGTGCCACAATCAGCGTCAACACAATGGTCAGAACCAATAATGCCCATGGTCCATAAAGTGAAAGATGGTTCAGTTTGTCTGGTTGGATAAAATCCAGCATGATGTCAAAGCTTCCCAAACAAGTATAAAGTATCATCA
>CBDUHU010000021.1:0-14987 GCA_965366725.1 uncultured Kangiellaceae bacterium | reverse complement strand
GAACAAATTCCATTATCTTTTGCTCAACAGCGCTTATGGTTTATTGATCAACTGGAAGGAGGCTCGGTTCACTACAATATGCCCGCAGCTATACAAATCGGTGGTGACTTTGAAGCTGAACTAATTCAGCAGGCTTTGCTCCAGATTGTTAACCGTCACCAAATTCTGCGCACCACTTATCGTGCCGATGGTGACAGTGCGGTTCAGATAATTCAACGGATTAGTGACTTTCCATTAGCGGTCTTTGACTTGACAGATCTAGAGCCAGCGGCTCAAAGAGTAGAAGTTAAACGCTTAGCAATGGCTGACGCATGTAAACCATTTGATCTTTGTTGTGACTTAATGCTCCGGGCGAGTTGGTTAAGTTTGTCAAAATCAGCCAATGAAAAACAGGGGGTACTTTTATTTAATATGCATCATATTGCCTCAGATGATTGGTCGATGGGCTTATTGGAAAAAGAGTTCTTTACCCGTTATCAGGCGATTAAACAAAACCAGTCGGAACCGTTTGCCCCACTGACTCTTCAATATGCGGACTATGCCGTGTGGCAACATGAGCACTTTCAGGGAGCGACACTTGAAAAGCAATTGAATTATTGGAAAAAACAATTAGAAGGTATTCCACAAGTTCACAGCTTACCGCTGGATTATCCTCGACCGGAACAACAAAGTTTTAATGGTGAATTACTGAAGACAAAGTTTTCGACTACTTTGACTAACCAAATCAAGAACGTTTGTAGTGACAATGGATTAACCCTTTATATGTTTTTGCAAACAGCATATGCACTATTATTGGCTCAGTACAGTCACAGTGATGAAGTGGTTATCGGCAGCCCGAGTGCAGGTAGAGACGACCCTGAACTTGATCAGGTGATTGGCTGTTTTGTTAATAATATAGTAGTGAGAACACCAATTGATAATCGCATCACTTTTGCCGAGTTATTACAACAAAACAAAAATACCATCCTTGATGCATTTGAAAATCAGGCAGTGCCCTATGATGCAATTGTGGCTGAACTTAAACACCAGCGAAGTTTAGCCTATAGTCCAGTGCATCAGATTCGGTTTGTTTTACAACGTCAACCAGAGCAGCAGACATCTGGCGCGACAGATGAGCTGACTTTATCGTCTGTCTCTCAACAGAGTGTACATATTAAGTTCGATTTAATCTTGATGGTTAATGAATCAACCAATAATCTTGAAGTGAACTGGTTGTACAATCAGGATCTCTTTAGCCAACAGAGTATTTCTCAATTGGCTGAAAGCTATCAATCAATGTTATCCAGCGTGTGTGAAAATCTGCAACAGAATATCTGTTCAGTTAATTATTTAACGGAGCAGCAAAAGCTTCGCCAGATACAAAAGTGGGGAGTTGGAGACAAGGTAATTTCGCAACCGGTGCGACTGGCTCAACACTTTGAGCAACAAGTTGAACGCGCTGCTGAAAAAGTGGCGATTATCCAGAATGATAAAAGCTGGACTTATCGGGCACTGAACAATCTGGCAAACCAGATTGGCAGTTATCTGATTTCTCAGTTGTCGGATGAGCAGCAGCAGGGGTTATGCGCGGTGGGATTATTATTTGACCGCAGTTTTGAAATGGTTGCCAGCATTCTTGCCTGTTTAAAAGCCGGTGTTCCCTATGTGCCGATTGATCCGGCTAATCCGCAGCAGAGAATTAATGGGATTATTGAGGATTCTGCTATTAGTCTGATTTTGACATTTAAACGATTAAGCCAGAAACTGCTACAGCAACAGATTAAAAGGTTGGCATTGGATACCCCTGAATTCACCAACTTGATCGCCGATTTACCAATCCGTAATCTCACTCCTGAAACTCTACAGCCAAGTACTGCAGCCTATATTATTTACACTTCAGGGACTAGCGGGCAACCTAAAGGAGTGGTTGCGACTCAAGCTAACTTGAGTCACTTCTATCATGTTTTTAAACAACAACTAACTTATTTATCACTGACTGAGGATAGTCCCTGGTTATGGAACTCATCCTATGCTTTTGATGCATCAATAAAAGGACTTGTTGCGCTGACTATGGGCAGAGCTTTGGTCTTGCCAACAGAAGAAAGCAGCAAAGATCCAGCTGCGCTGTTGAAACTTGTTAACCAACATCAAATTGAAATAATTAATACCCCACCATTAATGATGGAATTTGTATTAAAGCAATTGCAATCTTCTTCACGCTCGCTGCATCTGATGGTGAGTGGTGATCAGGTTAGTCAGTCATTATGGGACAAAATGGCAGACTACTGTGAAACTCACCAAACCCGCGGGATTAATGCTTATGGACCAACTGAAACAACCGTGAACGCCAGCTTTGCCAATATAGTGGCTGGTAAAAGGGTTAATATCGGTCGTCCCTGTGTTAACAGTTCACTGTTTATCCTTAATGAGAGTGGTCAGTTGCTGCCGCCAGGGGCCATTGGTGAGCTTTATATCGCTGGTGAGGGGGTAACTCAGGGCTATCTTAAAAGTCCTCAATTGACTCAACAGCGATACATTGATGGTGCCCGTTTTAGTCAGGAGCGCCTTTATAAGACTGGTGATTTAGCCCGTTTTAACCTTGATGGTGAAGTTGAATTTATTGGACGTTGCGACAGTCAGGTCAAAATTCGCGGATATCGGATTGAAGTGGATGAAATTATTAGTCGACTAAAACAGCTATCATCCGTTGATAATGCAACGGTGCTAGTTGATGACGAGCAGCATGATAACAAAAAGCTGGTTGCTTATCTGGCCGCCGGAGAACCGCTGGATATTAATGCCGTCAGGAATGAAATAG
The DNA here is from genome assembly GCA_965366725.1 of uncultured Kangiellaceae bacterium. Taxonomy (GTDB): domain Bacteria; phylum Pseudomonadota; class Gammaproteobacteria; order Enterobacterales; family Kangiellaceae; genus Aliikangiella. The sequence continues at coordinate 12,190 of CBDUHU010000021.1, read as the reverse complement.
CGGAATGGTTGCCTGAATACATGATACCAGCGGATTACCATCAGTTAACTGAATTTCCACTTACTTCCGGTGGCAAACTGGACTTAACTGCACTTATTCGGCAAGCAGAAGCTAACCGCCAAAGTAGCCAACCAAAAGAAACAGAAAATAATCCTTCTGAATCCCCCCGGACAGCCACTGAAACGATTCAGAGTCGGCTGACAACGGTTTGGAAAGCACTACTCAAGTCATCTGATATAGCAGCGCAAGATGATTTTTTCAAAGTGGGAGGACATTCTTTATTAGCAATGAGATTAATGGAGGAGATAAGTCGCGAGTTTAATGTAGAGTTGGTGATCAGGGATCTGTTTAGCCATATGACACTTCAATCACAAGCTGAATTGATCGAGTCTCGACTACCAGATGATATTCAGCATAAGCCGCAACAAAAAGTGGCAGGCAATTGCGTGATCAAGCTCAACGAATCTCAAACCAGCAACAACTTATTCTGTCTGCATTCACGACTGGGAACTTCGCTGGTTTATCGTGATATGGCAGATCAATTGAGTGAAGTGGTTAACTGTTATGGCTTACAACCACCGCAAATTTATGCTGATCTTAGTTTTGATTCGATCACCGAATTAGCAGCCTATTATATTCAACTGATCAAATCGATTCAGCCGGAAGGAAAGTACTATCTACTGGGGTATTCTCTAGGTGGCGGTCTTGCTTATGAAATCGCTCGTCAGTTAACTGAATTGGGGGATGTGATTGGTTATCTGGGAATTGTGGATACTGCCCCTCAAGCGCTTGAAGCGGCCGACCAAAATTTGCCCTGGTACACACCGTTACAAAATGTCTACCAGGATTACGCTGATTTTGAGTTTGACTGGACACAGCTGGATTGTTTTGATGAGTCTGACGGAATTATCGCCTTAGCGAGCGAGATTACCCAACGCAAAATTAGCATTGATGGTCTTGACCATGAACTATTGGTTCAATATTTACGCTATTTTTGCGAGATTTATCGACTGAGAAATAACCACCAATGTGAATCATCATCGTTGAATATTGCACTATTTAAGGCTAAACAGGAATTACTAGCTGCTGAAACCGTTGCATTGCGCTCCGAATTTCTCGATTGGGATAAGTTTACTCAGGGTGAAATTAGGACTCATATGGTCGAGGGTGATCACCGTTTTATGCTTTTTCCACCCAATGTTGACAGTTTAATAAAACCACTAAAAGAACAGCTTATCAAGGAGATTGAAAAATGACAGGACTAAACGGTGCATTATCCCGTCTTGGTAAAATTGGAGGGATTGAGTTACTGATGGAAGTTGACTTAGCTGGCTCTAAAGTACTTGACTGGGCAAGTGAACATCAGGCAGAGGTTGAACAGTGGTTACAAACTCGTGGAGCAATACTCCTAAGGGGACTTAATCTAAAAAGTAGCCGTCAGTTTGGTCAATTTATCAGCAAAATTTTTGCCGATGATTTATTACCCTACACTTACCGTTCAACGCCAAGAACCGAATTAAGAGGAAATGTATATACGACCACTGAATATCATGCTGACTTGATGATTGTGCAGCATAACGAACAAGCTTATACTAACGTCTGGGCAATGAGGGCTGGATTTTTTTGTATGCTTCCCGCTGAAACCGGTGGCGAGACACCAATTGCTGATAGCCGTGTGATCTATCAAAAGATCCCACTTGAAATCAGAGATAAATTCGCCGAGAAAGGTGTGATGTATGTCAGAAACTACTCTGAACTTGATTTACCCTGGACTGAGGTATTTTCAACTGAAGATCCGCTAGAAGTCGAAAGCTATTGTAATAAAAATAATATCCAATTTGAGTGGTTAGACAATAATGGATTAAGAACTCGACAGGTATTACCGGCGATTACCAGACATCCGGTAACCAACGAGTTACTGTGGTTTAATCAAGCCCATCTATTTCATATTTCCGCACTCGATCCGACGTTACGTGAAGAATTGCTGTCCAGTGTTGGTCAGGAAAATCTCCCACGTAACTCATATTATGGGGATGGAACCGAAATAGAGGTGCAAACATTAGAAATTATTCGCGATATTTATCAGCAGAATAAAGTGATGTTTAGCTGGCAGAAAGGCGATTTAATGCTGCTTGATAACATGTTATACAGTCATGGAAGACAGCCCTTTACCGGGGAAAGAAAGGTATTGGTAGGGATGGCTCGACCACATTTTGCGAACAGTTAATAGGAATAATAATGCAAAATTTGAATAAACTATTAGAAGAAGTTAATTATGCTTACGAAAATGTTTCTTTTTACCAAAAGAAACTCGATCAGCTTGGGGTTAAACCGGCTGATATGACCGAAGAAACCGCTTTATCCTTACTACCATTAACCGAAAAGAGAGATTATCGTAAGAATTTTCCAATGGGGGTTATTGCTAAAGGATTTTCGCTAAATCATCCAATGCTGACTAAAAGTCAGAGTTCAGGTACTACTGGCGAAAGATTGGTCACTTATGAAATAGGTATGAATCTGTTAATGAGAGCGGTGGGTTGTGCCGAAATTCATTCAGAAGTATCGCGAGTATTTACTACCAAAGGGCGTAAAATATGTCGCTATGCAGCGCCAAACTGTTCTGACGTAGAGTGTGCTAATCCAAATAGTGTTATGGCTGATCGAATACTCGCCGATGGTACTCTGGTTCTCCCTGTATATCATGATTTATTGACAACCTCTGAACAGATGATCAATCGCGCGATAGAGGAAATTTTAGAATATAAACCTGATCTCTTCTATGTTGATCCAACTCATTTTGCATTCTTACTGCGTGAGTTTAAAAAGCGTAATATTACCCCACCAATGATCCCGGTAATGACTTCTTATTCGGCGGCAACCAGAGTTAGCCAGCGACAAATAGAAGAATTTTATCCATTGGACAGCCATTTTACAGAATTACTTTCATCATCAGAAATGGGCTGGATAGCCATGAAATGTCAGCATGGAAATCTTCACCTGAACGATGATCATTTTTTCTTTGAGATTAATAATAAAGATGGCTCATCAACGGAACCAGGAGAAGTTGGTGAACTATGTATTAGCAGTATTGACCAGGGAGCACTACCGCATCTACGTTACCAGACAGGGGATATGGCACGTCTGGTTGAGCAGCCTTGCGAATGTGGCAGTCATCGACGCCAGATTATTATGGAAGGGCGATTAACTCATTTTATTACTCAACAGGGTGAACCGGTTATCTCTCCACAGCAAATTGATCAATTAATTGGCGCACCACTATGGCTGGATCAATATCAACTGGAACAAAATTCAGATACCCAATTTAGCTTCAAAATTATGGTTAACGATTGTTACAATCCTGGGGTGGAAAAAGAATTTGTCGGATTATTACAAGATGCACTTAAACAAGCGATTGATGTCCAGGTGGATGTTGTTGATTATATCGCCTCTGAGCGTTCAGGAAAGTTTCAACCGGTAAAGGGATTACAATAAATGTCAGTTATAGAATTAGAAAAAAAAGTTGCTTCAGATTTTCCTGCAGTTGCCACTGAGCTGGATGGTAATCCGGTAATTTATCTGGATAGCGCGGCAACCACATTGAAACCAAAGCAGATGGTTGATGCTATCAATGAGTATTATCTGGGGATTTCATGCAATGTTCACCGTGGTAAAAATTATAGTCTTGAAGTGGTTTCTAATCGTTACGAAGAAGCCCGCTACAAGGTGGCTGAACTAATTTCATGTTCAGGTAATGAAGTGGTCTTCCTACGTAATACTACCGAGGCAATCAACCTGGTCGCCAATGGCTTAGGTTTAACCAAGGATGATACCGTTCTGGTCTTTGGTGATTCTCATCATGCTAACCTTTTACCCTGGATGGAAAATGCAACCATTCAAACTGTAACCACTGATGATAATGGAAAGATTGATCTGGAACATTATTATCAATTGCTCGAACAAAAACCCAAGGTTGTTGCCATCACCCATTGCTCCAATGTGACCGGAGTTTATTGTCCGTTGGAAACGATGGCAACTGCGGCAAAGAAAAGTGGTGCGATTGTCGTGGTTGATGCGGCTCAGTCAATTCCTCATCGTCGAATGAAGGTGAATCAACTCGATGTTGATTTTGTTACTTTTTCTGCACATAAAATGTTGGGGCCAACAGGCGTTGGAGTCTTGTTTGGAAAAAAAGAGCAACTGGAGCAACTTAAACCGCTAAATCTTGGTGGTGGAATGGTTGACTGGGTTGAAAGCGATAGTTATCGACTGCGTAAAATTCCCCATAGATTTGAAGCTGGTACACCACATATTGCGGGTGCTTATGGGGTTGCAGCAGCGATTGATTACCTGAACAACATCGGTTTTGATCATATTGAACAGCATGATCGGCAAATGGGGCAGTTGATGCTTAGCAAAGCACTGGAACGAGATTATCTTAAAGTTGTCAATGATGATCCTGAAGCTGACCGTGGTGCGGTGATCAGTTTTTATATACCTCAACTGGAAAGTCTCGATGAAATAGCCAGAATACTCAGTGATAGCTATGGAATTATGTGCCGTAACGGTCATCTTTGCGCTCAGCCTTATGTCACCAAGGTTGCTAACTCTCAGGTGTTGAGAGCTTCTGCTTATATTTATAATAGTGAAGATGATATTGAAAAATTCTTTAGTGCACTCGATGAAATTATTCAGTTTATGTTGAATTAATATCGCTAGGAGCAATAACTAATTTGGAATTTTTGACTTAAATTGAAACCGATGTTATTAGATAGAACTTAATCGGTTTTTATCCTAACTAAAGAGGGAAAATAATGGGATTTATAAGAACAGGTCTGGTGATTTTAGCCATCGTGTTTTCAACTAAGGTCATTTCGCAGGTCAAGTCGGAAGATAATGTGATTGGTAGCAATTACACCATTCAATCAAAAGTACTTGAGAGTGAGCGTGAATTTCAGGTTTTTTTACCTGATGGTTATCAGAAAGGAGAAAAACATTATCCAGTACTCTATGTACTTGATAGTCAGCAATGGTTTTTGTATACGGTTAACTTGTTAAACATTTTTGCTGAGTATCAATATACCCCGGAGTTTATTGTTGTTGGAGTGAAAAATAAATATCCTCAAAGGTTTAGTTATTTTGATTCAAAAGCAGATTCTTTTTTGGAGTTTATGGAGAAAGAATTAATTGGATATGTTGATAAGCAATTTAGAACAACCAGCGAGCGAATGATTTTTGGTTGGCAATATGGGGGTGGTTTTGCCATTCATACATTAATCCATAAACCAGAATTATTTGATGGTTACTTTTCTGCAAGTCCATTTCCACTGGCAGGAGAAAGAACCGAGCAGTTGAAAGCACTGATGAAGACAGAAAAATTATTTGATAAGTTTCTTTATGTGGCAACTAATATCAACGAAGATTCGATAGAGGAAGGTGCAGAAGAGCTAGCTGCAATGTTAAAAGAAGAAGCACCAAAGCGATTCTCATGGAAACATCAAAAGCTATCGCAGGAAACTTTAAAGGCTTTTGGTCATCGTACCACACCTTTAGGAACCTTGTATTTTGGTTTGCGCAACTATTATTTCGACTTTCCTGCATTAGAGTTTAATGGTATGGAGGACTATAAAAAGGCAGGTGGATATTCCTACGTAAAAAAATATTTTGAGAACCGTTCTAAAAGATATGGTTTACCTGCGGAAATAGGAGGGGAAACAATGTTTTTCCTGGTCAGAATGGCTATGGACGAAGACTCCTTATCTGATTTTGAATTCTTTATGCAGGCGTTTAAGAAAAACAACTTTCTCGATGGTGTAAACTTAGGTTGGGCAAGTCGTTATGCAAACTTTTATCTGAAACATAACAAAACCGATGAAGCTCTTGAACTCTATCATTATTTAAAAAAACGCTTTGCGGATTCAGCCAGAGTACTTAATGGAATTGGTGATGTTTATCTTGCAAAGAAAGATCTTGAAAATGCTGAAAAATATTACCTGCAAGCGGTAGAATTAGGTGAAAAAAATTCTGATAGACGACTTGCTCATTATAAGAAAGATCTTGCAGGCTTAAAAAAATAGTTTCTATTAGCAGAACAGATAAGTGAAACTGTTATGATAATGGGCTGTTAACGTTTTAAACTCATTAAAATAATTAGAAACCGCCTGTATATTGCTGGCGGTTTTTTTTGTTCTATTTTTATTGACTAGCGTATGTTGGGAACTAATCCCTTCCTATACTATGGTTTGCCAGAAGCCGGATGCTCGATAGCCTGCCTGAGTCTCGGATAAGAATAACTATTCAGTACAGCTAATTATGCAGCATTCATGGTTAAAAAAAATTGTTTCTAACAATCAGATGTGACTGCGCAAATTCGCTTTGATAGTAACTGAAATACTTGTACTGGGTAATCTTCAGTTATAAGTTGTTATTTAAATCAATTCTTAATTCACTGATTGGTTGCCTGGAAATAATTGAGTGCGACAGGATTTTTCTTGGACGATCTTTCTTGGACGATCTTTCTTGGACAGTCACTTTATAAGATTAAAGATATTAATCCAAAAAACTTTTTGTAAATCATGAACCATCCGACGTGAACATACCCGACAGAAACGCTGGCCATTCATTTATCTAAAACTCCCCAAGAGAATTAAATGAATATAATTAGCCCTTATTTGATTCTATCCAGGTAATCATCCTTAAGTAATCTCAATTTTTTGATATTTTATAGAAGCTACTTATATCGATAACTATCACTGAACAACTTGGAGACATATATGAAAATTGTTATTGCATTAGTTTTATCTGCATGGGCATTGATTTCGACCAACTCACTTGCCAGGGCAGAAGAGCCAGTGGAAGTTGAATGTTGATTTCTAGACGAATCGCAAGATGACTGGTCTGAATTTACATCTAGGTTACATGGTATGGATACTTTGGTATCCAATTGTGAAGGACAAGGTGGAATTGCCTGGATTAACCTGATGGAGGAGGAATAAGAGAAAAAATGTTTAGTTCCGACTACTCCTCTCTTTTTTTAGTAGGTTAAAGGTGGTTTGAAGTGGTCAACTAAAACTGGCCACTTTATTAGAATTAATTAAATATTTATTTTCAGCAGCGATTGAAAATCTTACCAGACAGTCTGGATGTAGGACTTTTCTTACAAAAATTTGTCTCATGTCAGGAAGCTTGTATCAATGGAGTAACAAAGGGAAATTGATGTTTATAGAGAAGATATAATTATCGATTGATATTGCCGTTTTCTAATAATGCAAATAAAAAATCCGATACGCTTTGAGCGTATCGGATTATTATACTTAACGGGTTCGGGTTACTGCGATTCGGTTCTTAACGCGCTAATTGGTTGTTTCGAAATAATTGAACGTAGTGGTAAGAAAGAGGCTAGCGAAATCGCGATAAACGTAATGACTAATGTCAAAGCTACCGTCACCCACTCAAAACTAAAATACTGACTGACATAATCCTGAGCAAGTAGATAAATTGCTAATCCCAGCACAGAGGCCATTGCTACTCCCCAGAGTACGGGGCGACTATTATCAATGAAAATCAGCTTCAGAATATGCTTAGGACTTGCGCCAATGGCCATTCTTACGCCAAGTTCATACTCGCGTAACTGAATATTGTAACTAAACACACCGTATATACCAATGCAGGCGAGTAACAGGGATAGAAGTGCCAAAGTTGCAGTAATACTGGCAGTAACAATATCCGAGCGAAGCAAGCTGGTACGAGCATCTTGCATACTTTGCCAATTGTATACTCTTAATCGTTTATCGGTATCACCTAAGATTCGGTTAAGCTCCTCGGCACTAATTGAAGTACCCGATCTTAATTTGAGCATAAAATTAAGTGTCGATTGCTGCCTCGGCATATAGGCACGGATGGTAAAACGCGCGTGGGGTAAATCAATATCTTTAACAACGCCAATGACTCGAACAGGGTGATCGCTTCTATTAGTATGGATTAAATTGCCGACTGGATCACTATCGGGAAAGAGAGTTTCTGCGAGCGACTGATTAAGTAGCATAACATTACTGTTATCGGAGACTTCAGCAGCAGTAAAATTACGCCCTTGCAATAGTCTCAGGTCAATTGTTTCCAGGTATTTTTCATCGACTCTTTTAATGCTCGGGTTGTACTTTGTTTTAAAAGACTTATCAATTGAAATAATTCCTCGGCCAGTATATCGAGTAGGTGGAGAATAAGTATTCGTGACAGATTCAACTTCGGGAAGGTTAGCCAGGTTCTCCATCAATTGACGGGACAATTGCAGGTTTTCGGCTTCAGCCAATTCGCCACCGGCGGTTGACAGTGACAAAAAATGCGCGCTATTTGAGTTAAATCCTAAGTCTTTGTTAATAATTTCTGTTGACTGTTTAAACAGTTGATTATTAATCAACAGTAATAATAATGCCATACATACTTGCGAAGCGATCAGGGTATTACGCGTGGTTTTTGAAATCTGTAATCCACTACCTTTACCACTAGATTGAAGCATTGAACTTAGCTTACGATACTTAATGGTTCTGACGCTTAATAAGGTAAAAATAAAAGCCAGCAGGCTGGTCACCAACAGACCGAACAGAACACTCATCAAGTCTAGTGATAACTCTTGCATCCTTGGTAAATGTTCTCTAGCGATATCCTTTAATAGAGTGATAATGACCAGTGAAAATAACAATGATGCTAACCAGGTGATACTCATTACGACAAAACTTTCAGCAAAAAATGCGCGGAAAAGGTGTTTCATATTAGCACCCAGTGCAGCCTGAATTGCCAGTTTTCGTTGGCGGTGAACCACTCTTGATAAAAACAAGTTGCTGATATTGGTTGCGGCAATTAAAACTAAAGTTAACACACCAGCAAGAAGTAACAATGAGGTATTGCGACTGTCACCAATAATGACATCTTCAAGCGGGGTCAGTTTAATACGCGCATTATAGTTATTGAAAAAAGGAATATGTGAAGTATTACGTTTAAAATGAGTATTATAAAATTCACTCATTTGAGCTTCCGCGTCTTTTGGCGGCAAACCCTGACGCAATTTTCCAATGAGTGAGTAAGCAGAAAATCCTCCCCAATTAGAAAGTCGGGGTTCAGTGATCGGGTTATTATCCCAGGGTATCCAGACCTGAGTATTCTCACCAAGTGCCCATATTTCGGGTTCAAGAAAACTCTTAGCTAGTACTCCGATAATGGTGTAGCTGGTATCGTTAAGAGATATTTTTTCCCCCAGTATATCGTTCCGGCCGGAATATCTGGACTGCCACTCATCATATCCAATCACTGCGACTGCCTGATTAGTATACAGTGCCTCAGTTTCATCAAAGGTACGACCCAGTGCTACTTGAGCGCCGGTAATAGAGAATATTTCCGGAGAAACAAAAGAGACTTTAGTTTCTGGCTGTGAGGAATCGCTGGTTAACCGTTGATTATCAGAAAAAATGATGCTGGCTTGATCAAACATACCATTTTCCTGATAAAGTTTAACCACGCCCGGATATGAATGATAACCGAATGCAAAGCGTTCACCTTCATATATCAGACCTTTAACTACATGGAGCCTTTCATGTTCAGGGTAGGGTAGAGGTTTAACAAACAAAATATAGTTTAACTTAAACACGGCAATCAATGCCGCGATAGTTAACCCCAGAATCAACGCTACAATTGATACAAAACCAAGTGATTGACGGAGGTTTAACAAAGCTTTCTGGAATTCGATAAAGTATTTGTTCACACTGTTTCCTCCAGTAGTGTTTCTCTGGTGTTAGTCTTTTTATCGTCCTCCTCAATTCTTCCATCAAGCAAATGAAGCTGGCGAGTTGCCATGTCAGCATATCTGGGATCGTGAGTTACCATACAAATGGTTGTTCCTTCCTGATTTAGTTGACGAAGCAATTCCATCACCATATCACCGCTGTCTCTATCAAGATTTCCTGTAGGCTCATCAACCAGCAAAATAGCTGGATTAGCAACCAGAGAGCGAGCGATTGCAATACGTTGTTGTTGACCACCTGATAATTGGTTAGGTTTGTGTGTCATACGATGGGACATATCTACTTTTGCCAGACAACTTTCAACACGTTTACGAATTTCTTCTTTATTGGGAACGTCATCAAAATAGCTTAAAGGAAGTGCGACATTATCAAAAACACTTAACTCATCAATTAAGTTGAATTGCTGAAAAATAAATCCAATTTTTCTGTTTCTGACCCTGGCTGCCTCTGTTAGTGATAACTGGCTGACATCAACGCCATCAAGTAGATAACTACCACTGGTGGGTTGATCTAATAATCCAAGTAGAGATAATAGAGTTGATTTTCCACATCCTGAAGGACCTGCAATTGAGACATACTCGCCATCATTAATGACTAAATCAACACCTCTAAGAGCATGAGTTTCAATTTCTTCGGTACTATAAACTCGTGTGATATTGGTCATTTTTACTTTTATAGTCATATCATTTTCCTTCTTTATTGATGTTTTACTTTTTTATATTATTGACTAATTTAAAATGGCTAACCGATAAATCCTATTCGCTGAGAATCATCACTAATTTAGCTGTTAAGCGCTGAGCTTTGCAACGGCCTTCTATACCACAAAAGACGATCCTGGGGTTATCTGTGCTGTTTTTGATGAGTGATAAAATCTGTTGAAATAGATTCTGCGGAAAGCGGAATTTGCTACTTTGTTTAGAGTCACAGCTATGATTAATGAAATGACAAATTAATTCTGTCAAAAGAGTATCCATTTTGGCTCTCATAACTCGCAAAGAATTTGCTTGAGATCTGGTTCTCTTATTGACAATATCCATATTTCTGGCGAACTCCAATTTGGGACTTAAAATTTTCGACGCACATATATATCATTTCATAACAGACTTATCCACGGGTGAAGCTAAAATCAAGGTTTTTCTAAAAAATATATCTCGGAGAGCAATAAAATAGCCTAAAATAATGATGTGAAGGTTATTGCGTTATTTCAGGAAGGAAGACTTTACTATTTTTTATAAGACTGGCGGAGAAGAGAGTAACAACAGAAAAAGCAATCGAGCGACCTTTTGCTGATTAGCTATCGACAAAAATGAGAGTAACTACTTTGTTAGAATTGCCTGCTTAATTTATTCAATAACTATTGTTCAATCTTTATTGCACAAAGTGTCAAGTCATCATTAAAGGTAGATGTTTCGCTAAAATCAATTAAACATTGTTCAACAAAGTTAACTAACTGGTGGGGGCATTCCGGTGCTTTTTGTAATGTTTCAAAAAGTTTTTCACTACCAAACTCCTGTTCTTCAGGGTTACGTGTTTCTAGTACGACATCAGTGTAAACAAATAACACATCACCGGGTTCTACCTTAAATTCATGGCATTTCCACTGGTAATCCTGGAGTACTCCAATAGGGATGCCTTGAGATTGGTCAAGTACAAAAACCTGATCACCGCGTTTGATATATCCATTTGGATGGCCTGCTGAAACGTAGCGTAAAGTTTGTTTATCACTGCGATATGAAAATAATTTTGCGGTAACAAATTTGCCGCGATCCCGGCGTGTGAAAAAATTTTCATTCAGATAATTAGCTGCATCCGCCGGGGTTGTTTCCTCATGGCCGTGAAAGGTCCTGAATATAGCATCAACCATCGCAGCTTCAACGGCAGCACTGGGTCCATGTCCGGTAACATCTGCAATAACACCACCCCAACGAAAACTTTCTTTATCTTGCGCAAGATTGGAAAGATCAAATAAATCCAGATAATCACCGCCTGCCTGTTGATAGGTTTTAAATTTAAAAGCTATTTCAACACCCGGAATTTTAATATTCTCTGGTGGTAACAGTAACGCCTGTAGGCGAGAAATTTCTGCCAGTTCTTCATCAATCCACTTTCTTGCTTTATCAAGCTGGCGTTTTTGTTCGGCACGTAAAATATTGGTTAAAGCATAGTTGAGTACCAGAGATAAATTCTGCAGATTAGGTACAGTAGGATTTGACTGGTAGTCTACCAACACAATCCAGCGCTCTACCAGCCCTTCCATCCAGATAGGAATAACAATTGCTTCACCAAAATATTTAAGTTCATTTTGGAATAGAGCCGGACATTGTGAGCAGGAAATAACCTGAGGTTCACACAAGGTTTTCCATGCTTCAATAAATTCGCCTTCTAATACTGGATATTCT
>CBDUHU010000020.1:0-15219 GCA_965366725.1 uncultured Kangiellaceae bacterium | reverse complement strand
ATAATATTCGCTATGCCCCTGCTTATCAGCAAATCACATCAAAGCTGATTTTTAAACAAGGCAAAAAGTGGCCACGCAATATTAATCAACTGGATGGCGAATTAAGGGTGATAGCACATTCGCCATACTCACAGGAATTATTACAGTTAAAAACAACGACTCCACAACTACACTGGTCCGAAAGTAGCGAACAATCGGTCGAAGAGCTATTACTAATGGTGTTGGATGAATCGATTGATTACACCATTATTGATTCAACTGAGTTGGCATTAAATAGACGATTTCATCCGGAAATTGCTATAGCCTTCACCGTTGGAAAACCACAAAGCCTTGCATGGGCTTTTCCAAAAACCGATGACTACTCGCTATTTACTAAAGTACTTGAGTTTTTTGGTCAACTAAGTGCACAGGGAAAGATAGCTCAACTCCAGGAAAAGTACTATGGACATGTAGAAAAATTTGATTATGTAGGAGCACGAAAATTTCATCAGGCAACTCAGAAAAATTTACAATTATACAAAGAGCACTTTGTTAATTCAGCTGGAGATGATCTCTACTGGAGATTTTTGGCAGCGATCAGTTATCAGGAGTCCCACTGGAAACCTAAAGCAAGATCTGCAACAGGTGTACGAGGGATGATGATGCTTACTCTGAGCACAGCTAAACAGCTTGGGATCACTAACCGCCTTGATGTTGAGCAAAGTATTCGTGGCGGCGCTGAATATCTGCGAAAAGTATTAAAAAGAGTTCCAGACAGAATTAGTGAGCCAGATAGAACCTGGTTCGCCCTGGCAGGTTATAACGTCGGTTGGGGCCATGTTGAGGATGCCCGAATTATTACCCAAAACCAGGGCGCAGATCCTGATAAATGGTCTGATGTCAAAGAACGCTTACCACTGTTACAAAAAAAGAAATGGTATAAAAAAACCAAGCATGGTTACGCTCGCGGCGCCGAACCAGTCAAATATGTTAGTAATATCAGACGTTATTATGATGTTCTGGTTTGGCAAGATGAAGAGCAACAATCCCCTGAATCTCTGGTGGCAATAAAAGAATCAAACAACTCAAATACAATCCTTCCGTAAACAACTGATCTAAATCAATCTTTTGAGATTATTAAAGCAAGAATCAAAAGCTTGGCTATAATTATTTTATCGAGTAATACATTACAAAATTAACCGCTCAGGATAAAGCAATATGTTACAACTACTACTAAAGCCAGGGATAGGGATCATTAGTCGATTGTCAATTGCCAGAAAATTTTTTCTGATCTTTGTTCTTTATCTGATTCCAGTTGTCTATGTTGCCTATTATGCAGTAACAAAACATCAACGGGATGTGGTTGCTACGCAGCAGGAAATACAACATTTAGCACTAATCAATCAGTTTAAACCCTTATTTGTTAATATGGCAAAATCCAGAGGGTTAACCAACGCTTTTTTGAATGGAAACTCAGCTGTACGTACACGAATTTCAAATGCTCAGGCTATAGTTGACGAACGTATTGACTCGATTGCTAGTAAAACGGAATTTAAAGAATTAGGTAATAGCAGCCAGGCGGAAATAGCGAGTATCAAAAAAAGCTGGCAGCAATTGAAATCCACGGGGCTTAGTCAACAACCAGCAAATGCTTTTAATCAATACTCTACATTGATAGCCAAAACCCATATTTTAATGAAATCAATCATGGAGTCAGGCTCTCTATTAACCGACTCTGAAGCCCATACCTCATTTTTAATTCAGACTTTTGTCAAAGAACTACCACAACTCATTGAAGTTACCGGACAAACCCGCGGAACCGGCGCAGGAGTTGCAGCTAAAGGTCAATTCACCAGTGATAGCTTTATTGCTTTATCAAACTACGCTAAACAACTCAGTCTATTAAAAGAAAAAGTTTCATACAGCTTTGACAGCGCAGCTGAAAATTCAATCGCGTTGACAGAACTGTTACAATCACATCAAACTATGGATAGTCAGTTAGCCAGGTTTCTAAAAACAACCAGCGATAAAGTTCTTACACCTGATACAGTTCAGATTTCTTCAGATGAATATTTTGCACTCGGTACCAGTATTATTCAACTGGCTCTGACATTAAATCAACAAACCTATGACCAACTTTTTAAATTACTAAATGAACGCAAAAATAATATTATCATGGAGGCCTGGTTAAATATTATATCGTCTCTGGCACTAATTTTAGGCGCGATTTATTTATTTGCCTGCTTTTACAAAAATATGCTCGACTCTATTTCACGTATTGAAAAATGCGTTAATAGTATCGCTGGAGGCGACCTGACAACTAGTGTCAACATTCAATCTAGTGACGAAATGAAAAATATAGGTAGAGATGTTAACCAGATGATTGAAAATACCAAATCACTGGTTAGCAAAGTTTTAACAACTACCAATGATCTGGTCGAGACAGCATCGAGTAATAGCCAATCGGCGACAGCAACCAGTGAGCGAATCTACCAACAAAATATTGAAGTGGAACAAGTTGCAACAGCGATGAATCAAATGTCTGCAACCGTGCAGGAAGTTGCAACCAACGCCGAACAAACGGCCTTATCCACCGCCAGTGCTGATAAAGACTCCAAAGCAGGATATAAAATTGTAGAACAAACCACATCATCGATTAGCGAGCTGGCAAAAGAACTCGAAGAGGCTTCAACTCTGGTCAATGAATTACAAGAGAGTGTCAATGGCATCAGCTCTGTGCTGGATGTAATACAGGGAATAGCTGATCAAACTAATTTACTAGCGCTCAATGCGGCAATCGAAGCAGCCCGAGCAGGCGAAAGCGGTAGAGGTTTTGCAGTGGTTGCTGATGAAGTGAGAACACTGGCCAGTAAGACTCAGGAATCAACTGAAGAAATACGTCAGATGATTCAGAAATTACAGGCTTCAGCCGATCTTTCAGTAAAATCAATGAAAAGTGGCAATGCGAAAAGTCAGGAAACGGTCATTGAAGCCAAAAAAGCCGGAAATGCTCTTAAACAAATATCTGAATCGGTTAGCCATATAAGTCTAATGGGAGAACAAATTGCCTCAGCCTCAACTGAACAATCAACTGTTGCAGAAGAAATTAACCGAAGCATCATGAGTGTCAAAGATATATCTGAACTCACCGGAAAATCGGCAGAAAACTCAGCTAAAAACAGTCAGTTTCTTGATCAGATCGCTGGAAATTTAAAAGAGCTGGTTGCTCAATTTAAAGTATAAAACTGACTTCCAGAAATACTAATAGCTAATCGAATTTCGTTATCTCTTGATTGTAACGATAAAAGATTAACTATTTTTTCTCTGTTAAGTAGTTAACTGATTTTTTATCTTTTTTAAGTTATTTATCAACGGATTTCTCCAGCATCTTCTCAAAGTGGGCTATCATAGGAAAATATAAACCAGCAATAACAGGCCGATTTTCCAACTTAACAAAAAGTTTAAAATAGTCACTGACCTGAGAAAAATAGAGCGCTTTTTCTCGCTCAATAAAGTCGCTTAATGACTCACCTTGCTCTGGTTGAGAAGATTTATAATCGATTACCCAGCGGATACCATTATCAACAAAAGTACGATCAACAATTCTGGTTAAAAAATTTCCATGTTCCAATTTTTTATGGTACATCAACTCACAGCCGGACTCTACATTCGAACTTAATATTAACCTTCCAAACTCATCATCGAGTATATTATTAACACCTCGAATCACTTTTAATGTAGCTACTTCTAATTCTTCTTCACTGGAAAAATGGTAATTCTGTTGCAGTTGCGAACGGGTAATCTGTTGCCAATTATCAGGTAAACAAAATGACTCGTTATAGTTTTCACTTATCCATTGTAACTGGCGATGTAATACATTTCCTGTATTCGAAGCAATTTCTGAAAGGTTTTCCACATATTCCCTATCGCCAGATAATGCTTGCGGCTGAACTTCAGCATCACAAGATGACTCAGGTACTGACAAAATCTTTTCAAGATTAACTCTCTTTATTAATCGAGATTGATACAAATTATGATTTATATTTGTCGTAGCCCCTATAGCTTCTGAACTTTCAAATAGATGAATTGGACAAAAATCTTGTTTTATTCCAGGCCAGAGCATCGCAAGAAAGCTCCGACTCACAGGCTTTTTATAACCATCATCAGATTGCTTATCGGACTTAACATTGGCTAACAGAAAAAGTTTTTCTTTAGCTCTGGTCGCCGCAACATAAAGAACTCGTTGATCTTCATATTGTGATTTTTGACTATCAAGATAAGATATATATTGATAGACCGAATCACTTTCTTTACCTGTCTCTTTAGAAATAGCGAGTAAGTTATGCGGTACGCCAGATTCGGTTAACACTTCAGTCCATTTTAATAGTTCCTGTTCTGGCGGTGGCTTACCAGCATCCAGACGAGGCAATATAACACTATCAAACTCTAATCCTTTGGACTTGTGAATAGTCATCACCTGAATTTGTCCATCAGCATCAGGGTTGGAAGCAGCAAATAAGCGATCAATTGCAAGATAAACAGCTTCCCGGTCATTTAATTCACCACCATCATTAAGTTCATCTAACTTATCCAGACAAACTAATAAATCGTCCAGATCAGACGAAAAATCCAATTGCGCTAACCCTCCTATTGCAATAAAACATCCGTATAACCACTTTCTAAATGGCTTTTTACCCTTATGCATAATCACTGCGTTTAAGATCGCTAAGATCTTATGACAACGTTCTTGACTGGTTTCATCCATCAATGGGATTGCCATTTGAATTCGTTGTGGCAAGGGTAATGTGAGTTCAGTTGAAACCATAACTTGCCTAATGGCTTCAAGGCTTAAACCGAACCAGGGTGACCGCATACAAGCGGCCCAGTTCAATTCGTCATATTGGTCACACAATGCAAAAGCTAATGTAGTTAAATCTTTAACAACTGATTTTTGTGATAAACGATCAATTTCAACGGCTTCAAAGTCAATGCCATTTTGATTCAGTAAGCGAATTATTTCCTTAAAGTGATTTCGACTACGAGCTAATATTGCTAACGTTTTATTTTTTCTTTGTTTATAATTATTTGATAAATGTTGTTCAATAATTTCTATTATTTTTTCTGCTTCTCTCGTACTATCATTAGCATCAACAGTAACAATAGCAGCTACACTTGATTTCTCATCATCGTGATTAAAAGCAACTGAAGGGGCATAACTTACCGCAGAAAAAGTGACATCATCATTTTCTGGCATTATTCTATGAAACTGTTGATTAACCCATTCAACAATTTTTCTACTAGAACGAAAGTTAACTTGCAACTGACGAAAGTGAAGCGGAATATCACCTACTCCCTGATGTCTTATCTGCATAAACAAACTCACGTTAGCATCACGAAATCTATAAATAGATTGCATAGGATCACCGACTAAAAACAGTGTTCTAGCAGTTCCAGGCTCCCATGCCGCGGTTAACAACCTGATCAACTCTATTTGCGGCGTCGATGTATCCTGAAATTCATCGATTAATATATGATCTAACCGATAGTCCAGTGCCAGCGCCAGATCAGAAGGCATTTCCGGATGCCCAAGCGCCTCAAGTGAAGCTAACGAGAGTTCTGGAAAGTCAATCACATTATATCGACTAAATACCAACTTTAGATGCGCAACGGCCATTGGTAAAAGTGCAATAGCGGCTTGCAAGCCGGTACTTTTAATACTCTCATCGATATTTTCAGGCAAAAATTTAACCTGCAACAGTAAATCGGCCATCCCTTCGATTTCGGTTAAATCAGCCGCAATCTGTTTAATCATTTTTTTATTTTTTTTAAAACGAATTTTTTCTATATCGTCTATCGCATCTTTGTCAGTTGGAAACCCTGAGCCAACATTAAAATTGGATAATATTTCCGCTTTTTTGCCTGACTTTAAAAATAACTCTGCTATTGACTTCCATATTGGCAAGTCTGAAAAAGCTGGATAATTAATTTTATCTAACGGCTCAAGGCTTTGTAGAAATGGTTTTTTTACCTTCTCATTGACCGATAATACTTCTGCCGCCTGGTTAATTAACTCAGGTAACTCACAAACAATATTCTGAGGAATTCTGGCGTACACCTGCTGAAGTTTTTCAGCGATGATAACTTCAAACGAATGCATCATTTGAGAATGATCATATTGACGAGAATGTACCGTAATCTGAGCTAACCATTGCAATCTCTTTGAGAGCATTTTGGCAATTAAATCACTAACCTGATTCAGATTATTATCTTTATGTCGAAGTAAATATTGAATATTCCTTGCCGTTTCATCATTATCAGAAACTGATGCTAATAGGTTATCAGCAGCCTCCTGATAATAAGGTTGAGCATTTTCGGTTATTTTAGGTAAAGCTCCGGTTTGTGAAAGTAATGGAAGCGCACTACTTAAACTGGCCGATAAACTGTCAATCGTCGTCATATTAAGTCGTGCCGGATTTTCTAACAAACGCCAATTTTTCTCCTTATCCCGCAGCAATACTTTTCGGGCCAATCGCCAGCGGTGCTTTTCATGCTCTATGATTGGTTCGCTAGATTGCGCTAACTGCAATGCTGAAATAACACGGCTTTGCATTTCAGCCGCGGCTTTGCGGGTGAAGGTTATCGCCAATATATTTTCAGGCTTTTCAACAACCGCCAGTAGCGCTAATATCCTTTGGGTTAAGAGTTCTGTTTTTCCCGAACCAGCAGGCGCCTGTACAATAAAAGACTGGTCAGGGGTCAGTAATTCTTCTCTAATAGATTGATCGATTACTTTATTAATCATTTTAATTTCAGCCCCTCTGTACTAGCCAGTTTTGCAAGGGCTGGCGTGTTATTCTGATTTTCAGGCTGATTTTCTGATATTCGACAAAACTCACTATATTCACAATAACGACATGACTCTGATTCATTTTTTGGCGAAACAGGCATATCACCTGACAATATTTTATCTGCAATGTGTTCTAAATTTATTCGCCATTGTTGAAATAAATCAGTTTCATTATCAATCAAACCAGATTTAGTCTTGATCAGTTTAGTTTTATCTTTTATTCCTTCAGCTGTCTGCTCAATAAAGCGATAATCTTCAGGCTTTTCTCTATTAAACCAGACGCCACTTCGGGTAATTTTACCGGTCTTTATTTGAGCATAGCTCAAACTATCAATTGACTCATCTTCACACGCAAGCACGTATGCAGGCATTTGAGCTTCTTCTGGTCGTTTTCCTAACCACTTTTTAAAATCAGTATTACCAGTTTTATAATCAATTATTTCAATATCGCCGATACTGTTAGTGTCAATACGATCTACTCTAAATTTAAAATCCAGGCCACTTAATGACAATGTCTTTTCAACCTCAGTGACAACTGAAAAGGGTTCTCGTTGCTTTTCAATTTCTAACCACTGAAAAATCTGTAGTTGAAGTTTATCAGCCTCAATCTGAATAATTTCACTGGCTGTCACTGCACTCAGTTGCAGTTCAAAAGCCTGTCTGGCAGTATTTACCACTTCTTCAACAATTTGATTAAGTTGCTCACCGGATAAAGATAACAACTGATCCTGCGTTTTTAATTTCAACCATAATAACTCCATCGCGTTATGTAACCACGCACCTTTGGTTTTTGGTTCTATTCCTTTGTGTGGTTGTTGTGCAGCTTTTAATTTAAATTGAAAACTACTCATAGCACGAAAGGGACAAGTTGCATATTGACTCAACAGATAAGCCCCACCGCTCACCTTGCCCTCGGCAAGATGAATTGACTCATCACACCACCAACGATAATCGGGTTCAATCTGGGTACGAGCAATCATCTGTGGATAAAGCATATCTGATTCTTTTAATGAAACCTGACTTAATAGCGGGTATCGCGAAAAGAAAGCTGATTCAGAACTAACACTGGCTTCCTCCAGATCGCTTTGGGTGATCCAAATCCTGTCAGCACTGTTTATAAGTGAACCAGTCAAATCACTAGCATATTCAAATTCTCTTTCTGCTGAACTTCCTGGCATCTCATGTTCTTGCTGAAAAGCAACCGGCAAAAAGGGACTTATTTTTGCTTTTTGTGGCCAGTTTTCCCGGTTAAACCCAACCATAATAAGTTCATCAAACTCTAATCCGGCTGCTTCCAATACTCCAAGAATGTGGACGTTGGTTCTATCGCTTGGAAGTTGAAAAGATTTTTGTCGCATTACCTGCATCAGATAATCTCTGGCCTGTTTTAAAGATAACTTTTGATATACAAGACCAAGATTGGAACAATCTTTAAGTGCATTGAGAAACTCAAGTTGAATTTTACTTTCAATCTCACCTGAAGGGTAAGTTTCCATCCAGCCCCATAAGTTTAATATGTGTTTCCAGTGATCAATCCAGGCACTGGTTGTTCGCTGATAATTAGCGCGTTGATCAATTTCCAGTATTCGTGATTCCAGAAGAGAGAGTAATTCAGGCTCAGGTTCCCTTTCAATTGCCTTAAGTAAATATCGACAGCTATATTGTGGAAATGCTAACAAACTCTGTTGATGCAGAAATCTTTTTATAACATCCGCGTTTTCTCCCCAGTCAATAAAAGGAGTGTTCTTAATGAGTGACAAAGTTTTTAATTCTAATCCACTGGCACGTAAACTCAGTATATTCAGTGCCAGACTCACCATCCCGATATCAATCAGAGGTTGACCAGCAGAGACATTGTAGCGAGTTTTTTCCAATGACTGCCAGGGGATTGATTCCTGCGGTTGAAAATAATCGCTAAAGATCTGGTGAACTCTGGTTAAGTGACTGGACAGCTGGTGAATGACAACTCCGATGCTTTGATCAGGATACTTTTGGCTGTTGCTCAATGCTTTGGCTGCGGCAAATGATAATTCAGCTTCAAAGTCTTTTTCTTCAACCCTGTGAATGTGCTCTATTTTTCCATTTAGCTTTTTTTCTCTGGCAGGAAAGTGACGCTTTAAAGATGTACCACTAGCTTTAATCAGATCGAAAAACTTTTGTTCTGTTGGTGCCAATTGATTAAAACCTACAAGCAAAATACAAGCAGGTAGCTTATGTTGCAGATAATCCAGTTTACTGGACAGGAGTTGTAAACATGAAAATCCGGCAATCAGGTTATTCTGTTTACAAAAATCTTCAAGCTGACTAATCCAATGGACAAAATATTGGTTCTCAGGTGTATCTGCACAACTTAAGTCATCGAGAGTCTTATCCCATAAACAAAGGTTTCGATAGGTGTCGAGAATCTTCTCCGCAACTCCCAACGGATTTGTGAGTTGCCAATGTTCATCGGCAACAATTTGTTCATTTAGCCATGCTTTTAACTCAAGATTGCCCAATATCCGAGGCAAACTTTCAAGGAAAGACATTTCTTGCCACAATAACTGTTGCCATTGGCTAAACGACATAATATCTGGTGCTCTAACCACATCTCCTTCGTTCAAAGTCGCCATATATCCAGCAACTAGCGCTTTCTGAGTACGGGAATTTGGAGTTAAGATCAGGCTATTGTGAG
The DNA here is from genome assembly GCA_965366725.1 of uncultured Kangiellaceae bacterium. Classification (GTDB taxonomy): domain Bacteria; phylum Pseudomonadota; class Gammaproteobacteria; order Enterobacterales; family Kangiellaceae; genus Aliikangiella. Next base: position 5,719 of record CBDUHU010000020.1, on the reverse strand, counting down.
TTAAAAGTGGTGCAATTTGATCAAAATTGATACTAACAGGCATGCTAGTGGGGGCTCCACTGGTTGTTTTTAACTTAATTGTTCTCTATTTTGTTGCAGTCAGAAGTTTGTTGCAAGCTAAGGGCTAAAATTAATTGATTTGAAGTATCATCAGCCTGATTTTGCGACACAATAATATAAATAGTCACGGCGTGATATATTTACCTAAGTACACTTTTTCAACAACCAGGGTTTTCTTGCTATTTACTATCACTCTCGTTTCGCTAAACTCAGAGCAACCCCGACATTAAGGCTATTAGAGCTAATAATATATTTAAGAGCATAACTATCATTGAGAACCTTTTTGCGACCGAAAAGGCTCATAAACAGACAAAACTATGACCTTAAAGTTGCGACAAGTTTTGAGGGTATTCCAGTTCTCGCTTGACTATCCCAAAACGCTTAAAAAATATCAGACGAGTAAATCAATATCTTAGTCTACAAGATGATTGAATGTGATTGCTGATTGCTGATTGCTGATTGCTGATTGCTGATTGCTGATTGCTGGCAATTATTATCGTGCACCATTAAAAAAGGCAGCCTTTTGAGCTGCCTTTTTTAAATTTCTAAATCTATCCAAGTTTAATCCTTTGCCATATCCATCTGGCTCCTTATGAGTCCCTGAACATCCATTCACCCAGTTCCTTTGATAAGTATTTCCTTTTACTAAACTCCGTTGCCTATCCTTAACGCATTGTTCCCTGATATCGTTCCGTGAAGTCATCCTGACTCTTTCCTGTCTACACCGTATATTCCCTATTATCCAATTCCTTTCACTCGTTCCTTGAAAATCAACGCCCTGTTGAATATCTATCCATAATCCCAAATTCAGTGTTTCCTTAGCCCTTTGTTTTATCCTTTCATCCTTAGGACAGAATCAAGTTTAAATGAACCCGGAGTTTTAACAAGTCACTGACTTCTCTTCATTGGAAGTTTTCTTAAGAGAAATAACCGAATAAAATATTATTTCCTTTATTATCAACAACTTAAAAGTTGAAATTTTCTACATGGGCATAATTCTGATGGCTATTTCAGTAATATCTCACACCTTTGTAAGAGATCTCGCACAAGGAAAAGGGACAATATCCTACAAGAAGTAATCAACTAATATCACTCTGATACTCAAAACCAACCGGATAGATTACAAAATCCCGGTATCCCGTTATCACCTGCTTACTGCCTTTTAGTTGACTATCCAGCTGACTATCACCGGTATCGATAAGTAACGGGCGACCTTCCAACTCCTTTAGCTTAGTTTTAGTGGCTATAATGACAAAATTATTCCAACCGGCAAGCCTGATAACCTGCGGACTCAGCTGATGGTTACCACGGCCGAGCACATGCCCCTGTCCACCAATAACTGTGATAATAAATTTTAACTTTTTTCCCTTTTCAAGTAGCTCAATAAAATCCTGTTCAATTGCATCAGACTTATACAGTTGTTCATTAAATACAATATCTGAACCAAGCAATGTATTTTTTACCCCTAATTGCTGCATAATTGCGCCGCAGGTTGTTCCCGAACCGATAACGTAGTAGCAATCATCTTCCATCGATTCAATGATTTCAGCTGCAATATCTTCTAATACCAATGCTTCTACTTCCTTCCCGCCGTTCTTAACCGCCTGCACATATTCTAGTGCTCCGGGAACATTAAGATAACCATATTTTTTCGCTTTAACTTTTCCCTCTCGAAAAGCTTGTTCGTCAATATCCATCACATCAGCGGATAATAAACTAAGGATATTTCCCTCAACCATCTGCCTGACCAGTTGACCGGCGGCCTGGGGTGAAACTGCATACACCCCCGAGTGAATTTTAACCCCCGCAGGCACTCCCAAAACCATTTGTTCAGGTGCGCACACATTGAAAATATCTCGCGCAGTGCCATCACCACCGGCAAAAAGAATTAAGTCAACTTTCAACTCACATAATCGACTAATTACGACCTTGGTATCATCCGCCGTTGAGGGAATAGCTGGTGTTGAGATTTTTTGATATTTGAAACCTAACTGCTGAGATAGAACCTCTCCCATTTCACCAGCTGCGGTCAATATTTCAATCGAGTCTCTCAAGGGTAATAACGCTTCCAATGCAATCCTAGTCTTTTCCGTTGCAAGTTGCTTTGCTCCCATAGCAAGTGCTTTTTGCCTGATTGCCTCTCCGTCGCTTCCTTTCAAGCCCACTCTTCCGCCGACACCAGCAAAAGGATTAATTACTAAACCCAGTTTAAACATTGCTTAATTCAACCTTCCTATTATTTCTGAATACTTGCAACAACCGATAATATAACAAGGCTGCCCTGGGTGGTAATGAGTCATCGCGCAGATAACTTTTAAGCTGCTCGGTAACGTGATTTTTAAATTGTTCAGACGCATCAATTCCCTGACTGATATTATCAGCTGAAAAATGAAAAAGGTGATCACAAGCTAACGATAATGCCCACTCCACAGCCTGAGGCTTTATTTCAACCTTTTCAAATTCAAGTTGTTCATCATAACTTCTACCTTCTGGTTTATACCAGTAACCAAAGTCATCAATTTTTCTTCTTTCAAATCCAGCAATACACCAATGAGCAATTTCATGCAATGCGCTTGAGAAATAGTCTTCTCTGGAAAAAATAATTGACTCAGACTGCTCTGTTGCCGCCTGGTAAAAAGGTTCTTGTGCGCCAATTTGCAAACGGGTGTTTTCGGTTTTAAGAAATAATTGATTAAACAACTGAACCAGAGTCTCTAACTTTGATTGAGAGTGCTTCATCTTGCTCCTGAACAATATTGTTACAAACTGTCAATTTTAATGTTGAAATGCAACTATTTCACTATAATTATGACTAATATAGCTAATATCACCTGAAAACAGACTGTCACCAGGTAATGTGTTAACCAATGGTTGGCAGTTTTGACTGAATATACCTGCCAGGTTCTCCGGTAGAGCATTTTTAGCGGGCTGATTGATGTTTTCATTATCAACCTCTTAATATTGATTGATAAATACAGGTAAATTGGCAAGTCAGATGAGCGAGCAAATCCTAAAAGTCGAAATTGATCCGCGTGATTCAGCATGCCTGCAAATTACTCTAAGACACCAACCAAGGAAATTTCGTTTTTGGCGTAGTTCACATGCTCAGGTTGCAGTATATAAGGGTCACGGTAGCGACTGGTATCATATCCCCTCGTTTAAACCGGCCCCCAACAGGTTGATCCCCTTGTTAAAAGCAATATCATATGGCCCTCAATTTAAGCATCTCCGACTAAATTTACAAAATAACCGCTTCTAGAATTTGTTAACTGAACTAAATCAATCACACTGTGATTAATCACAAAGCTTGTTAACCAACCTGCTCAATAGACCGAATGTGATCAGCTTATCTATCTGATTTGATGGAATGTTTATCAAGCTTAAATTGATATGCGGGTATAATTTTGGTTGGATTTTCAATAAAATAAATTGGAAATAGCCATCATTTACTCAAATAAAATAACCGCGGGCACATATAAAACAAGCTGTTAGCTGAGTAGTAAGCAAAAGTAACTGATATTTTTTAGATAAACAATAAAGCATAAGGATCGGAGAATGGAACAAGAAATTCAACAACTACAAATCATTTATGACGCTGTCATTAATTTTTTCGTTAATTATAGTTTTCAATTAGTTGGTGCACTCATTATTCTGATTATTGGTCTTATTATAGCCAACAAGGTTGCCAGGCTGGTAACAGGATTATGTGAAGCAAAGCAATTAGATGTGACCTTATCCCGGTTTCTTGCCAATGTTGTCAGACTGACAATAATCGTTATGGTTGCAATTATATGCCTCAATAAACTTGGCATCAGTATCACGCCTTTTCTGGCAGCAATAGGGGCAATTTCTCTAGGCGCAGGTCTGGCACTTCAAGGATTATTATCAAATTATGGTGCCGGTTTTAATATTATACTAACTCGCCCATTTAAAGTTGGCGATACAATCTATGTGCAGGGGGTTAATGGACAGGTCAGAGATATATTATTAGCCTATACTATCCTGCTAACCGAAGATGATGTAGAAATTACCATTCCTAACAAACATATTGTTGGAGAGATACTACATAATTCCCACGAAGTCTCACTGTTGGAGTTGTCTGTTGGTGTTTCTTATTCAAGCGATCTGAGCCATGTTATTGCAATTTTAACCGATGCCATTGCAAACCACGAAGATACCAGCCAACAAAAATCACCTCAGGTTGGCATTGCCGCATTTGGTGATAGTAGTGTTGATTTAGAAATCAGAGTCTGGGTTGATTCGAGTAAATTAAATGCAGCCAGATTTGCACTCAATAATGTTATCTGGAAAACCTTAAAAGAAAATAAAATAGAAATTCCCTTCCCGCAACGAGAAGTTCAATTACTGAACCAGTAAGAAAATGAAGGCCCGTACTAACCAATCAGTTTATTATACTCATCGGTTTTTACAGGCCTGAATATGAACAGCTAACTAAACTAAAAACGGTAAATTAGATTAAGTGCTGCCATTGTAGAGTCATCATTATCCAGCTCATAGCGACTGAGTTCCAGCGCAAAAGAGATTCTCTTGTTGAGCAGGTATTCACCGCCAACGCCATAATATAAGTCAGTGCCAGAAATACCAGAGCTAACAATATTCGAATTATTTCCTTGAAAGTGGCTATCAAAATCTCCATCCCAGCTAAAGACACCCAATCGAGCATAGGCACTAAAGCTATCACTCAGCATTGTGGAATAACGGCCACTGAATGTTACCCCATCTGCTGAATTAGGGTGTAGCACATTAGCTGACTGAATAAAATCGAGCGGCTCAATGACTGTTGCGAAGACATCGACATCGACATCCCCCAAATCGGTATAACCTAACTCAACGGTAAAGTGTTCGGTTAACTGATAGCCAAGGTTAACATTCCAACCATTACGATCATCATCAACGTTTACCTGGTTAATGGTTAAATCAGGTTGACTCAGATCCTGTTTAATTGAATTTGCAGAACGGCTTCCGTTCACTTCACCAATCCCAACCGTTATGCTCCACGTCCCCTCAATGGGGTTGCTGTTAGCAACCCCATTGAGTGAAAAGCACATCATCAATCCATATAACCACTTTCTACTCGTTTTCCATTCTAACGAAAGTTCTGATGAAAGTTTAAAATTCATTTTGTAGCTCCTAGATTGAATGTTTTGTGCTTCAGGTAGACTGGTCGACCAATCGCGACGAACAATAGCAATAATAAAATCCAATTCATGACGCCACCGCCACCACTGGTGGAAACGACGACATCAACTTGCCCTGCTACAACCGTCACCACAACTTGAGCTTCGCTCTCACCACCAAGACCATCACTCACACGGTAAGTCACAGTGTCTGTACCAACAAAGCCAGAATCTGGTGTATAAGTGATACTGTCATCATTATTAATAATGACGACCCCGTTTTGGGCGCTCGCGCTAATCACTGTTAACTGGTCATCATCGGCATCACTATCATTAGCCAGAACATCAATAGTCACCTGCTGATCTTCCACAGTGGTTATTGCATCGTCATTTGCAACTGGTGCCTGATTAGCTTTAATCAATACATCTACAACCGCCGATGCCGTTCCGCCCATTCCATCAGAAATGGCATAAATAACAATATCATTCCCTAAAAATTGAACTGCGGGTTGATAATATAT
>CBDUHU010000019.1:0-15279 GCA_965366725.1 uncultured Kangiellaceae bacterium | reverse complement strand
ACAACCCTGTCATTTGGTTAGTTGATGAGAGAGAGAAAAATATGCAATCTCTGTAACCATTAATAAAACTTAAGTGCTTTTCTGAATGTGGAATAAATGCCAAAGATATCTCCAAGATGAACTTCCGCCTACGGAATTTAGTACCTGGATCCGCCCATTAAAAGCGACTTTTGATGAAGAAAAGCTCTGCTTACAAGCTCCAAACCGATTTGTACTTGATTGGGTAAGAGAGAAATATTTACCAAGAATACAAGAAATTCTTTCTCGAGAAGAAAGTCGCAATATCGATATATCTCTTGGTATAGTTTCAAACAATCCTTTGTTCGAGAAAAAAGATTCTGTCAATAAGACAAGGACACACAGTTTAACAAAGAACTTATCAACATCTAAAACACCAACCAAATCTAGCATGGACAACAACCACGGTGTCGATCATAAAAAAGGGAATCTCAATCCATCATTTACTTTTGAAAGTTTTGTTGAAGGCAAAAGTAATCAACTCGCGATGGCTGCAGCAAAACAAATAGCTGAAAACCCTGGCAGTGCATATAATCCACTGTTTATTTATGGTGGAGTTGGTCTTGGCAAAACCCATCTAATGCAAGCAGTAGGTAACCAGATTCTTAAAAACAAACCAAAAGGTAAAGTTATTTATCTTCATTCTGAAAGGTTTGTCGCTGACATGGTTAAAGCATTACAAACAAATACAATTGATAAATTTAAGAAGTTTTATCGATCCGTCGATGCGCTGTTTATTGATGATATACAATTTTTTGCAAGAAAAGAGCGGTCACAAGAGGAGTTCTTTCATACATTTAATGCGTTATTAGAAGGAAATCAACAAGTTATATTAACTTGCGATAGATATCCCAGGGAGATTGATGGAGTTGAAGAACGTTTAAAGTCACGTTTTGGCTGGGGGTTAACTGTATCAATCGATCCACCGGAACTTGAAACAAGAGTCGCAATCTTAATGTCAAAGGCTGAAGAATCAAAAATAGAATTACCTCATGAGGTCGCCTTTTTCATAGCGAAGCGAATAAGATCGAATGTACGGGAACTCGAGGGAGCTTTAAAACGAGTAATCGCAAATGCTCAATTTACCGGGAAAGAAATTACTATTGATTTTGTAAAGGAAGCATTAAGAGATTTAATTGCTGCTCAGGACAAGCAGGTAAGCATAGAGAATATTCAAAAAACAGTAGCAGAGTATTATAAAATTAAGGTGTCTGATCTGCTGTCAAAACGAAGAACTCGTTCAATCGCTAGACCAAGACAATTAGCGATGAGTCTTGCCAAGGAATTAACTAATCATAGTTTACCAGAGATTGGCGAATCTTTCGGTGGGAAAGATCATACAACGGTGTTGCATGCATGCCGAAAAATAAAGTCGCTCAAAGAAGAATCACAAGATATTAATGAAGATTACACTAACCTGATGCGGACATTGTCGAGTTAAATGGCAGCTAAGAGGAGCAAGAGATAATGAAGTTTTCAGTCAGCAAGGATGATCTGCTTAGTCCATTGCAGCTGGTTTCAGGAGCGGTAGAGAAAAGACAGACCCTCCCTGTATTAGCCAACTTATTACTAAGAGTCGAAAATGGTATTTTATCAATAACTGCAACCGATTTAGAAGTTGAAATGTCTTTTAATATTTCACTAATCGGTGAGTCTTTGGAAGGGGATACCACTGTACCGGCAAGAAAGTTTCTTGATATTTGTAAGAGCCTTTCGGGTGATAGCCCAATTAATATCGAACTACAGGAAAACCGATTGAAAGTATCCTCAGGGAGAAGTCGTTTTTCTCTTTCAACGATTTCTGCTCAAGAATTTCCAAATATCGAAGAAGCAGTTTTTAAGATTAAACTTTCGATTAATTCACTTTTCCTTAAGGAATTATTCGATAAAACTTTGTTTGCGATGGCTCAACAGGATGTTCGTTATTACCTGAATGGAATGTTGTTAGAGCTTAATGGCAAGAATTTACTATCAGTTGCAACTGACGGACATCGACTAGCGCTCTCAAAAATAGAGTTAGAGGAAGAAGTAAGTGCAGAATTAGTTCAGGCCATTATTCCAAGAAAAGGCGTCCTGGAAGCTACTAAATTATTAGCATCAACCAATGATGATTGTATTCTAGAGGTTAGTAACAATCATATCAGGATCTCATTAGGCACGTTTGTCTTTACTTCTAAGCTGATAGATGGACGCTTCCCTGATTATGATAAGGTACTACCTAAAAACGCTCAGCGACTGATGAAAGCAGAAAAATCGCGGTTAAAAGATGCTTTCAGTAGAGCTTCTATTCTTTGCAATGAAAAATTTAGGGGAGTAAGGCTAAATTTAAACGAAAATCGCTTAATGATACATGCTAATAATCCAGAACAGGAGGAAGCGGAAATTGAGTTGGATGTCGATTACGATAGTGAATCTCTTGAAATTGGATTCAATGTTGGCTATTTAACTGACGCCTTAAATGCGATCAAATCTGATACTGTCCGATTTAATCTTGGAGATTCAAATAGTAGCGTGCTAATCGAGAATGCAGAATCAAGCGATAGTCTTTATGTCGTAATGCCAATGAGGCTGTAGCACTGATATTGCTGAAGAAAAGTTAGTGTATCTAAAATCATTTAGCCACAAAGGAATAAGAAATCTGACCCAGGGAGGCTTACAACTGGGAAAAGGATTGAATATGTTTTATGGCGATAATGGTGCAGGAAAGTCGAGTGTGCTTGAAGCAATTGGTTTTTTGGCGTCAGGTCGATCGTTTAGAACAACTAAATTGGACTTGATAATTACCAAAAACGAATCTGAGTTTATCGTTTTCGGAGAGTCAGATAGTCACCAAAAGCTTGGTGTGATGTACACTAAGAAAGATAAATCAAAACAGATTAAGGTTAATGGAGAGAAAGTCAGTACATTATCAAGCCTTTCAAAGTTGTACCCTACCCAAATACTTAGTCCAGAATCCTATCATTTAATTGATTCAGGACCACTTGAAAGACGAAAATATCTTGACTGGTGTTTGTTCCACGTGAAACATCAATACCATCAATGTTGGAAAAACTATTCAAACATATTAAAACATAGGAACGCTCTCCTAAAGTTAAGTAGCAAAAGGAATATTAAAGAGGAGATCATAAGTTGGAATGAACAATTATTGTCTGCGGCAACTCTCCTCAACAACGAAAGAAAAGCTATTCTCGTTCAGTTAGAGAAACACTTAAACGAAATAATGAGTAAGCTACATTTGGATTTTTGTGAATCATTGAGCCTTGGTTATTATCCAGGCTTCACAGGTGAACTTTCCGAAAAAATAAGTTCGAGTTTCGACTACGATTGTGCAAGTGGTTTCACTAAGTTTGGTCCACATAAAGCAGATTTAAAAATTAAGGTAAATGGTGTTTTAGCAAAAGATTTCCTCTCTCGAGGGCAGAAGAAAGTGCTTATCAATGCAATGTTTTTGTCGCAAACTCTATTATTAAAATCTCTAACAGCTAGAAATAGCCTATTTATTATCGACGATTTTACTTCAGAGCTTGACGATGAAAATCAGAAAGCTCTTTTAACTATGTTGTTAGAGCAGAAAAACGTACAAATTATACTATCTTGCCTCGAACAAGATTCACTCAAATGGTTAAAAAAGAGGTATAATAGTGCCCATATGTTTCACGTGGAACACGGAGAGATTACTCCAATACTCCACACTGAAAGTCACAGAAATAACTTAGAAAAAGGTAGATCATTGAATGACTGATAATAACAATAGTTATGACTCATCAAGTATCAAAGTTCTAAAAGGATTGGATGCTGTTAGAAAAAGACCTGGTATGTATATTGGTGATACCGATGATGGTACTGGTCTACATCATATGGTGTTTGAGGTTGTCGATAACTCAATCGATGAGGCGCTTGCCGGGCACTGTTCCGAAATTAACGTTGTAATTCATCTTGATAACTCCGTCTCTGTTTTTGATGATGGAAGAGGTATACCCGTTGGTATTCATCCCGAAGAAGGTGTATCAGCGGCAGAAGTAATCATGACTGTATTGCATGCCGGTGGAAAGTTTGATGATAATTCATATAAAGTATCTGGCGGATTACATGGCGTTGGTATTTCCGTTGTTAATGCTTTATCTGATGAACTCACACTGACTATCAGAAGGGAAGGCAAAGTACATGAACAGTCCTATAAGCTTGGTGAGCCAGTAGCGCCGTTAGCAGTTACAGCTGATACTCAAAACACTGCTACTGATTTACGCTTCCACCCGAGCCCGGATATATTCGCTGATACTAATTATCATTACGATATATTAGCTAAACGCCTAAGAGAGTTATCTTTCCTTAATTCAGGTGTAAGTATCAGGCTGAAAGATGAGCGTTCCGGAAAAGAAGATCACTTTATGTATGAAGGTGGAATAGAAGCATTTGTTAGCTACCTTAATCAAGCGAAAACCCCAATAAACCAAAAAATGTTTCATTATACTTCTTTCAGAGAGGAAGATGGTGTGACTGTTGAGGTTGCCATGCAATGGAATGATAGCTTTCAGGAAAATATATTTTGTTTTACTAACAATATTCCCCAACGTGATGGTGGGGCCCATTTAGCTGGATTTCGTGCAGGTTTAACCAGAACGCTAAATAATTATATTGAAAAAGAAATTGCTGGTAACAAAAATAAGACATCAATGACTGGTGATGATGCGCGTGAAGGGTTAACAGCTGTTATTTCAGTTAAAGTGCCTGACCCAAAATTCTCGTCACAAACTAAAGACAAACTGGTTTCTTCAGAAGTTAAGAGTGCCGTTGAGCAATCTATGAGTCAGAATCTCACTGAGTATTTGATGGAAAACCCACAGGAATCTAAGTTAATAGTATCTAAAATGATTGATGCAGCGAGAGCTCGTGAAGCGGCTAGAAAAGCGAGAGATATGACACGCAGAAAAGGAGTTCTTGATATTGCTGGATTACCTGGAAAATTAGCAGATTGCCAAGAAAAAGATCCAGCTGTATCTGAACTATATATTGTGGAAGGGGACTCGGCTGGCGGTTCCGCTAAACAAGGTCGAAATAGAAAGAACCAGGCTATATTGCCGTTAAAAGGAAAGATACTCAATGTTGAGAAAGCGCGCTTTGATAAAATGCTTTCTTCTGCAGAAGTAGGAACATTGATTACTGCTTTAGGTTGTGGAATTGGTCGTGATGAATTTAATGTTGAAAAAGCGCGTTATCATCGCATTATCATAATGACTGATGCTGATGTCGATGGTGCTCATATTCGTACCTTATTACTTACTTTTTTCTATCGTCAGATGTTGCCGTTAATAGAGAAAGGTTTCATTTATATTGCACAGCCACCTTTGTACAAGATTAAGAAAGGAAAGCAGGAAACGTATCTTAAAGACGATATGGCGCTAGAAGAGTATCTGACAAGTATGGCTCTTGATGAAGCTTCGTTACATGTTAATCCTGATGCACCTGCATTAGCAGGAGAAGCATTAGAGAAGCTTGTTGTTGAATATCGTACGGTAGAATCTGATATTCGCCGTTTATCACAGCTTTATGATTCAACAGTATTACAGGAAATGACTTATTTACCTGAATTATCAGTAGAAGATTTATCTGATAAAAGTAAGGTAGATAATTGGACTGCAAAGCTTTCAACTTCGTTGGAAGGTGATGGTAAAGCGGGTGCAGTTCGTTTTGAAGTGGAAGTCATTAAGGAAGATGAACGTGATCGTTATCTTCCACAGGTAAAAGTGATTCATCATGGGCTTTCTAATACCTATACATTAGATAAAGCGTTTTTCTCTTCGGGCGAATACACTAAAATGGTAACTCTCGGTGACAAAATAACGGGTTTGTTGGAAGTAGGTGCTTACATACAACGTGGGCAACGTCAACAGGAAGTGACTAGTTTCCCTGAAGCGTTAAATTGGCTGATGCAGCAATCCAGACGTGGGTTAGCAATTCAGCGATACAAAGGACTTGGAGAAATGAACCCGGAACAACTTTGGGAAACGACAATGGACCCTGAAGTTCGCCGTATGCTGCAAGTTACAATAGAAGATGCCGTGGCAACTGACCAGTTGTTTACCACGCTTATGGGTGACCAGGTAGAGCCTCGTAGAGAGTTTATTGAGTCCAATGCATTGGCTGTTGCTAACTTGGATGTTTAGTACTAAGTAAGTGTGTGTTGGGATCTTATGAGCTTTGCTTTGTTGTTTCAAAGTTTTGCTCCTTCGTCTCTATAATTTATACCCTGACGGGTAGTACTTAAATATTTAATCGGTCAGATGTTGCTGTCAGAAAAAATGAGAAATTTTTCTGACAGCACAGCCCCAATTCTATGTTATTTCTAAATAATAGAAATCTGAAGCAAAAATTACCTCCTTACATTATCATTCTTTGTATTAGCTATACTTTTTCTAGTGCAGTTTTGAGCATTTAGAACATGTGTTCCAAATAGCCAGCCCTTATTAATTTCTAGCACAACAGGTTTACATGGAACATTTTTTGTGGAGCTGGTGTTGTATGTATTGTTGCGGTAACAAAGAGTACCATTGTTACCGTTTATCTTAGTCGTATTTAATATTTTCAATTTAGATAAATATATAAACGCTACACGATACTATCCCCGTGCTGCAGTATTAGAACTACATAAAAAAATTGAACGTAAGTGAGTACAAACTTTTAGTCTGTGGCCGACTACAAAAAGAAGGTTACTAGCCAAATGAACAGATTGTGCAGAACTAGAATGATTAGTCATTTTGCTCTTCTTTCATATGAAACAAAGAGAATTATTAATACTTTGATGACTACCTTGATTTATAGGTTTTAGCCCCCATTAATATACAAGGGTAAATTTCTTTACCCGTTACCTGGAGGCATATAACATGCCGCAAGACAAAGATAATGATTCTTCGGGAGATCCCTGGGGTGTCGGAAATAAATCACCACCTGATTTTGAACAACTCTTTAATCAAAATATGGGACGGTTCAAGAAGTTTCTCCCCGGCGGAAGCCCTTCAAAATTTTTCATTCTACTAACAATCTTTTTTTTCAGCATACTAACATGGACTGCTTTTTATACAGTCCCAAGCGATTCTGTTGCTGTTGTACAACGTTTTGGAAAATACGTGCACGACGTCCCTCCTGGACTTCATCTTAAGCTACCATTAGGTATCGATTCTGCTGAGATAGTGCCAATTAAACGACAGCTAAAACAAGAATTTGGATTTACTACTCCAGGTGCCAATGACCCTTTTCAAAGTCCTCGTTCACATGATGGTGGACGTGAAACACAAATGGTCACAGGTGATCTGAACGCAGCACTCGTAGAATGGGTGGTGCAATATCGTATTTCTGATCCTGCTAAATTCCTATTTGAAGTACGAGAACCAAGCGAAACACTGCGTTATGTGTCTGAATCTGTGATGCGAGAGGTAGTGGGTGATCGTACTGTTGATGAAGTAATTACCGTTGGCCGTCAAGAGATTGAGTCTGAAGCACTTACGAAAATGCAAGAACTCTCTACTAAATATGCGATGGGTATCAGTATTGATCAAGTGCAGTTGAAAAACATCAACCCACCAAGACCAGTCCAGGAGTCATTTAATGAGGTTAATCAAGCACAACAGGAAAAAGAAAAATTAATCAATGAGGCACGTCGCGATTACAATAAAGTCATCCCCCTTGCTTTAGGAGAAAAAGACCAACGTATTCGAGAAGCGGATGGTTATCGTTTGAAGCGGATAAATGAGGCGGAAGGAGACGCTGCTCGATTCAATGCTTTATTCGCAGAGTATATTAAAGCGCCAGAGGTAACCAAGCGTAGAATCTATATCGAAACGATGCAATCTGTTTTACCTAGAGTTCGCTCAAAAATCATTATTGATGAACGTACAAATAATGTTTTGCCCTTGCTTAATTTAGGTGAGAAAACAGGAGTAAAACCATGAGCTCAATAAAATCATTTGTTGTACTGGCATTGATAGTACTTTCCGCATTTGTTTTAAAAAATGCACTTTATACGGTTAGTGAAGTAGAGCAGGTTATTATCACTCAGTTTGGTAAACCTGTGGGTGAGCCCGTTGTTGATGCAGGCCTCAATATGAAAATACCATTTATTCAAGAAGTCAATGCCATTGACAAACGAGTGCTGGAATGGGATGGCGACCCTTCCGACATGCCGACTAAAGATAAACTCTACATTTCCGTTGATTTGTTTGCTCGATGGCGTATAACCGAACCATTACAGTATTTTTTGAGACTGCGTGATGAACGAAGCGCGCAATCCCGTCTTGATGATATTCTGGGTAGTGAAACACGTAATGCTGTAGCAAAACATGAATTAATTGAAATTATTCGTACGACTAAAAACCGAGAACCATTGCAGGACGCATTTTTGAAGGACGCTGATGCTGACCTTAAAGTTGGTGCACCAGTACCGATTAAGAAGGGACGCAAACTAGTTGAGCAAGAAATTTTTATGGCTGCTGCCGAAAAAGTTAGAGTTTTCGGTATTGAGTTACTCGATATTCGTTTTAAAAGGATCAATTATAATGAAAGCGTCCGCCCCAAAATTTACGAACGTATGATCAGTGAACGAAGACAAATAGCGGAACGTTTTCTGTCCGAAGGTAATGGTGAAGCTGCAAGAATTCGTGGTGATAGAGTGAGAGATTTAAACAAAATTCAATCAGAAGCATATCGACAAGTTGAAGAGATACGAGGTTTGGCTGACGCTAAAGCGACGGAAATTTATGCGCTCGCTTATAACCAAAACTCTCATGCGATCAATCTCTATGAATTTACCAGAACCATGCAATCCTATTCAACAATTATTTCAGACAATACCACACTAGTTTTATCTACCAAAAGTGATTTATTTAAGTTTCTCAATGGTGTCCAGCCAGGAGTTAGTATCGAAAAAAAAGCGATTCAAAAAATAAAAAAGAACAATAATCCATGACGTTAAAATTAATCCAAAAGGAGCAGCATCGGTCAAATAGAAAACAGGCTTAGTCGTCGTGTATAAACGGCTAAGTAAAATATTTGTGTGGGAAAATGGAGTTAACAATGAAAACTACTAAAGATGATACGAGTCGAATGCAACGTTATGGTATTACTTGTGAGGTGAAATCCATATATCGATATAAGCAGTTTCAGTATGACAAGCTTCAAGATGCAATCAATTATGCTAAACTCGACGATGACAACCATATTTCGGAAATTAAATACCAGGATGATTTAAATCTAACTAACAATAGTAAATAAAACTTAAATAGCATTTTTATTCAGTTCTTTACTTATTATTTAAAAAATCGCAGTGGCTGAGGGAGCTGCTGTAATTAAGAACTTATTATCGTAATATTGCTTCAAAGTGGTCAGGTTTTTCCATGCCAAACCTGATAAGAAATATTATTTTTCTTTTTATTTTTGACAGAATACATCAGTTCGTCTGCAATTTTCATAGTTTCTTTAATATCGACTGGCATAGTATCGAAGGTTACCAAACCGACACTAAAGCTGACAGGCCAATCACAGATTTTCATACGTTTTCTTAATAGCTCACTTGCTTTAAAAAAAGCCGCTTTTGCCTCTAATTGTTCCGTTTCAGGTAACAGGCAGGCAAACTCGTCGCCACCCAACCTTGCCACAATATCTGTTTTTCTTAAGGAGCTTTTTAAGCAATTTGCAACCTCAACTAATAATTTATCACCTGTGGCATGACCTAGTGAATCATTAATGAACTTAAAATTATCAATGTCTAGATACGCTAGTGAGAATACATGTTCATATCGAGATGAACGCAGAAGTTCATTAGCTAGTTCAACGTAAAAACCTCTAGAGTTATTAATATTTGTAAGACTATCGGTGTCAGCAGCTACAGATTCCACTCGATACACAGAACGAAAATTTGTTACTAAAATTGCTAATAAAACAAAACTAATCAAGCAGGGTAGGCCATAGCTTAGAATCTTCCTGGGGTCAAACTCAGTTTGAAACTCCTTAATCAATAACAGTAATAATACTGATACTACTGCTAGATAAAAGCCTGACCTCTTAGAGCCATACCAACTTGCTAGTGTAATTGGAATAATATAGAAAGGTTCCAGAAAAATTAAATTACCAAACAATGTTGAAAAACAAGCTAAAAAAAATACAATGAATAGAGACAACAGCCAAATATTTTTGGTTGAACGTTTATCTAAAATGTAAAAAAGGGTATTCAAAGTTTGTCGTGCCCGAACTCCATTGAGATTAAAAATCTGTCTACATATACTATAGTACATTCCAAAAGTGCCAGATGCTTTTAATCAATATATTTTGAATAAGAATATTATCTTATATTTGGGTTACTTTGCTCTTTTCCGATTGTTCCAATAACCAGGATGATGCTGGACGTATATTCCCAACTGCAAGACCTCTAGAGTTGACTATTGTAGGCAAGATGTACGATCGAAGTTTATATTTCACATCATCAGCCAAGACCCCTAGTTGATTTAAAATTGTCAGTAATGCAACCGAACGAGCACGGGCACTACCATCAGCTATTTTTATCGCAATACCTAATCCTTGTTCAGGTAATGCGGCTGTAACAATACCTTCAGCACCGGTTTTAGCCAATATAGCCCCCTTTGTTACTTCATTTAATTCGCTGACAATAGTTCCATGTCCTGAAATATAGAGAGGCTCATTTTTGATTGCTTTGTGAAGACTATAGATAGCCTTTGCTCGAGTATTTGATAGTTCCGTGGGCTTGGAAAAACGTGCAATAGCGTAACCCAGTTGACGTAAAGGCATTGTTATCGCAGGTAATCCACAACCATCTGTTCCCATCGGATATCGACTGAGAGTAATACCCGCTAAATCCGAAAGGATATCGAGTGATAATTGTTGTAGTGGATGTTCTAGTAAATGGTACCCTTCCAATGGCATGTTGAGATACAAAGCTGTGGTCAAAAATCCACAGTGTTTACCGGAACAATTGTGATAAATTCGACGGCCATGTTGTCCTACAGATAAAAGTTGGTGAGCGCTTTCAGTATGTTCCGGCAGTACCGCTCCGCAGGCTAAATGGTCCTCTGTTAATCCCAATCTAGCCAACCAGGATACAACAAGATCCTGGTGTATTATTTCTCCTTGATGGGAAGAGCAGGCTAATGAGAGTTCAGCATCAGTCAAAGCGTATTTATCACTAGCACCGCTTTCAAGCAGATGAATTGCTAGCATCGGCTTGAGTGCCGAACGAGGAAATATTATTTGCTCTATATCTCCCCAACTAGCCACAATATTTCCCATAAAATCACACACAACAGCAGCGCCAAAATGCCTGCTTTCTACAACATGATTGCGCGTAACTTCTACTAAAAGTTCATAAGACATATGATGGAAATTCCTCAATATGGTTCTTGATCAAAAGTAATGTTTAGCGAGCGCGATGTATCATTAAATGGCAGTACATTTACAGACAATTTTTATCTATTTTTTACATAGCCCCTACCCGCGTCTCACAGCTATTGCTTGCAGCGATATTGGTTGATGGGAGTATTAAGTCATCGTTGACTGATCGACTAATTCCTTTTTCTACTATATGTAGAATTACTTCATCATAGGTTAAGTTATTCGCTATTTCGCAGGCCATTGGAAAATAACTACTACCTGATGTCATACCTGGTACTAAATTAGCTTCCAGAAAATAACAGCAACCGTATTTGTCAGCTTTTATGTCAATTCTGCCAAAATCCTGAACCTCCAACCCATCAAAAACTTTAATTGCCAGTGCGCTGACATTGTTCAACAGTGTCGGTTCGTCTATTTTCCTAATTAGTTCCGAATCTTCTTTTTTTGTTTTTTCACCCAGGATTCGTAAACCATTGCTTGATTGCGGTGGTACTATCTCAACAGCAGAGACAATCAGTTTATTGTCTGCCGTTTTGATAATGGCAACCGTGAATTCCTGACCACCCAGATATTCTTCAACTAACACAGGCATGTCGAACATTTTGTGTAAAGTTAGAACTTTACTTTCGAATTCGGCAAAATTTTTAACTATTGATAAGTCGTCGATTCCATTTCCATTTGCAGCATCTACGGGTTTAAGGAATAGAGGATACGTTAAAGGTAAGCTAGCTTCACTAGAATATAATCCTGGAGTGGCGGTAAAAAAACTTGCAGTATTAATACCTTTTTTCATTAAGTAAGATTTAGCCAGTACCTTATCTGAATCATATTTCAGTACTTCTCGGGGAGAACCTGAATAATTAATTTTATGCTTGGAAAAAAATTCTGACAACCAGATATCCTGCCCTTGTTCTATAGAAATATACTTTACTGCTAAAATTACCAGGTCAGGTTGTCTATTTACAACTGAGATCAAATCCTCAAGGTTTTTACACACTCTCAATTTAACATTGTGCCCTTGTTTAGTGATTGAACTTAAGACACTATGGCACGCCTTAAGCGAACCAAATCCAGTTTCTTTTAACTCTTCGTTTGGTGTAGTAATGATTATTATATTCATTTTATATCAACCTTTATGGGTTTGATGTCTATTTTAATGACTTCTATAAAGAACTAAGCACACGACACCGCACATACCAGGTTCACTTCAATGAAGAAGTTTTTGTGAGATTTTGGAATTGAATCTATTCATCGCTGATTGAGAGAGCGAGTTGTTCACCGTGCAGGCTGAAGACAGCGATAACATTTAAGCCAAAGAATAAAAATAATACACGGTTTAAAATTGGTGATTGAGTCTGAAGTGCAATCCGATCCAGGGAAAAGAACAGACAAGAGAATAAATCCACACATTTGAAGGCTGTGGTGATATGGTGACCGATATAAAAATAAATTAATGACCACAAGGTTATTATAGCATGTCCATCGCTAGTTTGTATTTTTCATTCAACCAAGTAAACTCGAAAAGTGTAGCAAATTCTTGGCACAAGTTAATGACTTGAAAGTGTTGCTCCTGGTAAAGACTTATTGTCAAAAAAGATTAGACTCTGTTTTTTACTTTCTATTTTAAGCCATATATTTACGTTAAATAGCGAACTAAAAAAAGGGAATACATAAAGGACTTAGAGTAAATGTATGTACGACTTTCGTATAGCAATATAAGATAATCCCCGATAATATTAATCATGATTAGTGCTTTTCTGTCTTTAACTTATCAATTCAGGCTAACATTTAATGTTGTTAGGTTTTAATAAAATAGGTAATGATATATTCGGGTTCTTTGTAAAGAATTCTTATCGATGAATCTAAGGCTATTGATGAGTTTTCTACTGCTAAGAACATTAGAAACTTTCGTTGGATAGAAGAGTTAAAATCAATCAATAGTATTCATAGCTGTTTCAATCCCGACAATTGGAAAAGCTTGAATCATCATTTCTGGTTTCACGATTAATTAGCAAGAAAAATAATAGCTGGCTCGTTAGAGCCAGCAAACTAACTTAGGCTAATCCACAGATCTCAACCTCGCAAAAATGACATTTTCTATATCGCCGAATTACCAATTAATCCAATCTACGGCTCTTCGCTACAAATGCGATCTAAACATGGAGGAATAGGGCCTGGTGATGGTGGTACGATAAAAACATTATCGGAAGCTGGGAATGGTCTAAAAACTTCACCAGTAGTAGCACCACCACAATAAACCATTTTTGATGCGGTTGAGCTTGATGACAAACATTTCAGAGAGTTTACATTTCTCAATTGAACACGCCCGTCTAACGATTGAACTTGCCAATATTGATCGTCTGGCCGACTATTAGAGCTTGTTGATTGACGAGTATATTGAAATACTTCACGACCATAGTCTTTATTACCACAACAATCTCCTTGTACTTCCATCACTTTTTGATTTGCGTCACCATCTGAATCAGTATGAATGGCTTGAACTAAATATCCTCTTGAAATCGGAAAGTCATTTGCATCATAATCGATTACTGTATCAATCAAAGCAAATTTTTGAGATTGTTTTCCATTACAAAGTGAATAGACAATATCCGCCTTATTGGACGTACTACTATTTTCAACATCAAGGCAATATTGACCAAACATTCTTTCAGTTGTGGGGGAGCCTGTTGCTAAAGAAGCAACTACAGGTAATTGTGTTCCGTTAAAATCTTTCTGATTAAGTCTACCTGAATATGCCCATTTAGGATTTCTATCATTGGTAGAGCCATCACCTCGACCACGTTGAATAAAAAAGTCACGATATTCACTTACTGCAGGTGTATTGCTAGAGTCAACTTTATAAGTGGAGGAGAGTCGTCCAAGACTCATAATATTGGCGCCGTGAGAGTGAACTTCATAATCATTTGCATATAAGCAATATATTACTACATGATTTTTTATCGAATCTTTGAATTTGCGTGGTGCATCAACATTATCAGTCGAACTTCTGGAATGAACTCTAGGTGCTACAAATGCTTTTGCGTTGTTGCCAACTTCTGTGATGTATTGATTTAACTCAGAGTTATCGGTGAGAGGATCAAATAATACGACCATTATTTTTCCGGTAAGTGCGCCTAAAGTTGGCCATCCATTTTTAGCTGCTTCTCTTAAGTTAGAAAAATTACCTCTTAAGTCAGAAGGTTCAAATAAAAAGCTTCCAAGGTGAGATTCTAGTAGTGAATCTAGTGATGCAGGTGATTGATAGTAGCCTTTTAAAGCATCATCTTTTAGTTCCAGACGTAAAGTAATTAAATGATGATTCGGGTAATCGTTATGAAATTTCTTTATTGTTGTTAAACAGTCAGAAAGATTTGCTTGCTCAATACTACTATTGTGTAGCTTGCAGTTTGAATAACTACTGCCAGACTCATGTTTGTTTCGCCAGTCCTTTTGGTAGTTTCCTCCAAGTACGCCAGAAGAATGTATATCCAACTCGATATCAGTTGTTGCGTTTTTTAAAATATTATAAAGATGAATGTCTTTTTTTTCATAGGCATTGTGTAGTCCCCATTGAAACCAATTAGTTAAAGGCGTTGGATCAGAAGATGGTATAGGGTTTACTAATACGCCATTTTGAATGTATTCACCGTACCTTCCTTCGTGAAACTCCAATCCTACGCGTCCTGATTGAGGGTTTTTATAAAACTGCTCGAACTGACTAAAGCCGGTTGTTAGTAAAAAAATACTAATAACACTGATGAGCCTGATTGCTATTTTTAACATAATATATCCTTCTTTTATTCCTTACCCGATTGTTGTGTTAGAGTACTCTTTTAACCTTTTGATAAAAAAGTGTTGATTCTACTT
>CBDUHU010000018.1:0-15548 GCA_965366725.1 uncultured Kangiellaceae bacterium | reverse complement strand
ATCAACTTGTAGATCAAAGAAATCCTCAAGCGAAAGTTTTTACCCAGGCGTTAAAGCACCCGGAACTAGCAGTCAGAAAAGCGGCTCTGACAGGACTTGGTAGAATTGGCGGAAAGGCGGTTATTGATATGATCGTGCCATTTATTGACTCTGAAGAGCAATCTCTCAGACAATTAGCAGCATTTGCTTTAGGTATTAGCGGAAATAAAGAGTCTGCTTATTATTTATGGCAACAACTCGCGAAAGAAACATCCTCAGAAGTAAAACATGAAATTTATCTCGGTCTGGGGAATTTGGGACAAAATAACCTGATAACAAAAATGATGGCTCGTTTAGTTGAGGAAAAATCAATTGAAAGCCAGGCTTCTCTATTTCAGGGGTTGGGGATCGCGTTAACTTTTCACTCTAACCTTAAGGATAATTTCAAATCTCTAAATTTCTCTCTATTACTCAATCAAATGTCACAAGATAACAAGGCCTCACCATCTGTTGGATTATTTCTTAGTCGTATTCCAGATATTGAAAACCTGATTACCGCAGCTGATATTTTACCATTGACCCAAAAAGATTTTTCTCCATTAACAACTCAATATTTAGCTCGTCTGATTGGGAAAATAACCAGTAAAGATCATACTGATAATCGAGCATTACTTGCCTGGGTTATTGAAAAGTCTGAAGACCGTCATATCGGCGTTCAATTAGAAGCAATCAGAGCCTTAAAAAACTTGCTAAATGTACCACAAGCACAAATTCAGATAGGCAAACTACATGCTTCTAAGACTCCTATTATCGCGCAAACATCATTAAACGTAATCGCCAACTCAACACTAAATACAAAGGAGGCAATCGACTTACTAAAAAAACAGCTGAAGAGCCCAAATAGCGCAATGGTTGTTGATGCAATATCGGGGTTGATTAAACGACAAGAGAAAGAAGAAATGAGTTGGGTTGTTAAGCTTTTCCCGCACCCTGATCCTTATGTCAAAATAAACTTAATGAGTTTATTAAAACAAAAGTCTGAAAATGATTATGCCAACTTAATCAGGTTTTTTACTCAAGATCCGCAAAAAGAAGTTAGTCAATACGCTCAAAGGCTCTCAGCAAATAAAAAAACTCCAGAGGTGAGTGGCAAAAGTCCTGACTACCAAACGGCACTTAATGCAAGCAGTGAAATAGTAAAATTAAACACAACGGTTGGTGAAATAACCATTCAACTGCTGGCTCAAGCCCCTTATACAAGCTGGCACTTTATTAACAATATTCGTCAGGGATATTATAATGGAAGCTATTTTAATCGCGTGATAGGTAACTTTGTTGCCCAGGGCGGAGACTCTATTGGTGACGGAAATGGCTCCAGCGGTAAGACAATTAGAGAAGAAATTAATTTTCTGCCACACCAACCAATGACTGTAGGAATGGCTACAGCGGGCAAAGATACAGGAAGCTCGCAGTTTTTTATCAATACCGCGAGAAACCTTCATCTTGACCGGAATTATACAGTGTTTGGTAGAGTGATTTCAGGACAGGATAATGTCTTAAAAATGACCCACGGCACTCAAATCATTAGTGCTACAATACAGTAACATTAACCTGCGAAGGCAGGTTGATATTGTTTTTAAAGAGAGCAGTTAAGCAAGATTTAACGTTCTGCTGTCGCGTAAAATAGACAATCGTTGGTCGCGATTTCCAGAATTGTCGTAACCATAAAAAACTGCATGGTTTGCTTTGCAAACAGGCAACCGTTTTTAAGCTCAATCAAATTATTGATCTGATCAACCCCCTCATCGTCAATCGCTTTTAACGGCAATGGTTGTTCTGCCTGATACCAGCCAATAAACTCGCCAGCAGGCGTATATTGCCTGTTTAGCTGCTCAATATCAGCACGCAGTGTAATATCTGTAGTTGGCAGTTGATGATGGGAAAAACCAACCGAAGCTTCCCCGAGTAATTCTACTCTCAGTGGATGTCGATGAACTTCTACACGCTTTGATGAAAGTTCTGAAGCAAAAAGCGCCTCTCGACTAACATATTCATGCAACCCATCAGTTGCTACCTGATGGGAATATATTTCATTAGCACCACCACACTCAATAGTAACAATTGGAGCATCAAATGATTGTTCCATAATAGCACCGACGCTTAAACCAGTTAAAATCAGCTTACCAGTAAATAAACCAACCAAGTCCAGTACCCGTTCACTTTCCTCTACTGCAACCCCAAACGCAGGGCTAGCTCCTGAAGTATTATGAAGATCAATCACTGCTTCAGGCGAAACCTCAAGCACCGCCTGTTTAACCTGGCGGGCTCTTACAGCAACTTCTGAAGTATCTTCTTCTGGTGCAGAGAAGAAACGATTTAAATCTTCACTATGAGCTAGATATCGATTCGAAAATATCGGCTTTGTGCGCGCAGCTTCCGGGTTACAGATAATAATGCGAATATTAGTTGCAGGAACATCCCGACTGCGTAACCACAGATGACAGGCAATAAAACCGGAAGGTTCGTTACCATGGATTAGAGTCGTCACTACCCTAGTTCTACTAGTATCTTTGCCTGGAATATCAAAAATACTTAAGCCTTTAAGTTGGCGCAAAAAGCCTAATGCAGTTGGTTCAATCTGGCAGCGAAAGTCTTGATCAAAATAGCTGATCGAAGTTGTTAACAAACTCATTTCCAACAACACTCCCACTCACTCACAGGCTGTCCTCTCATCTGGTTTTCAAAATACATATCAAGTAGCTTTGCACAGGCTTTCTCATTATTCATTGATTTACGTAAGTGACGTAAAGTACATTTTGTCCAACTTGCTCCGGTAACCCCCATTGCTAATCGACGCTGAATAATATTTAAATACTTATCTCTTTCAGCTCTATCCACATTGAGTAAACTAAGACCATCATTAGCAACTTGCAACATGTCATCAATAACATTTTTTATAGGTACTTCAACTGGTTTATTTTGATAGTTTTGTGGCCATAAAATAGTTGCATCCAGTCCATTTTTAGCAGCGCGATAAAAATTGTATTCAGCAAAACGAAAAGGTATTCTCGACATATACTCATCCATTTTTTCCTCAAGACCCACGGCCATCCCAATTGAAAATGCTGCGTTAGCAGACATATCCAAAGCCGTAGGGCCTGCAGGCAATGCTCTAAATTCAATTCTTAAGTGACCATTTCCAGCATTAGAGTATACTGCTCGATTCCATGGCCATGTGGTTCCCATATGTAAGTTAAGTTCAGCTAGCTCAGGGACAGCCTCATCCTGATTTTCAGGAAAAATCTCAGGAAAGATAGGCTGATAAAGATTGACCGTTTCAGAAAATAACTCCCAACCACTCTTACGCACCCAACCATGGCCAAATGTTACTCTGGAAGGCTGGCGCCAGCCTGAAGCATCAGGTATACGGTTATCAATGGATTGTTTAAAAAGAACAACCCGAGTTTCATCCCACAAACAATTACCGAGTAGTACCCCTGAATTTGCCGACACTGCCAAAGCCATAGGTAGTGTGAGCTGCGCGGCATTAAAAGTGTTGGCAAATTTTTCTTTCTCGGTCATCAGGTGAACCTGAAATGAAGTATTGGCCCCTTCGACACAAACTTCTGAAGTATAAAAATCAACAGACTCTTCGCCTTCTATTTTAATGTGGAAAGGTTCTCCTCTTTGCTTCAATAGCTCTCTTGCCAAAAGTTTATAACGTCCAAGCTCAGTCATGTACTCATTAGTTAAATGCTTTTCTTTTAATGTTGGGAGTATGCCGACTGCAAGTGGTCTGGTTTTTAACTTTTCAGCCACCGACCATAAGTAATTAAATTTGGTAAGCATTTCTTTAGTCAGCTGGCTAAATGGTTTTCCAGCAGCTTTAACAGGGGAAAGGTTGAGTTCCATATTAAATTTGTTCAGTTCAGTCTGAAATTGCTCATCATCCAGCAATTCCAATAGCTCCATATTAACCGGGCTAACATCACTATTCTCATCCATCAGATACATTTCAAGTTCTGCACCAATACAGGTTTCACCTTTGCCAAACTCAGGCCTGGCGATTACCTGTTTCAAAATATCGACTTGATCATGTATTCGACGATTAAACTTCTCATAATCGCTAGCGGAATATTCTCTAATATTGATATCTCTACCCATAAAAATCCCTCAAAGTTCATTTTATTCTAAAGATACTATAACGACAGCTTTGTGCAAGAACTAATCTGGATCAATTTAATCTCCGAAATAAGCTGATTTCACTCAGATATCTCGACTTGCGAAATAAATTCCTCGTTATTATTTTTGTAATGGATAGACTAGCTTTTCTAGTCCATTTAGCTTAATTTCAAGAGTCAATTGCAGCAACATTCCCAATTGTCCATCAGGAAAGCCCTGATTGGAAAACCAAACCAGATAAGGTTCCGGTAGCTCAATAAGATTCTTTCCCTGATATTTGCCAAAGGGCATTTTCATATTGGCAACTTTAAGTAGGTTTTCTGGCTCAAACATTAACGCTTTCTTCTTTTCTTTTTGCCCTTACGAGCTGCCGTTTTTTCCGCTTTTAGTCTGATAAGCTCCGCAACTTCTACTAGCTCATTGGTTACCATTTGCGGCGTTTCAAGAGGCACCCGACCAAGCGTTGCACTTCGGTACTCATTGATGATTATTTTACATACCTTATCAAGGTCAATCCGTCCGCCTGCTTTAAGGCAGCCTCTCTTCTTTCCAATAAACTCCAGGATTGCCATGGTTTCTTCATTGGTATCTGCCAACTGGTAATGCTGGCTCAATTGCTCTGAATAGTGTGCTTTTAAATAATCGATAAGATAAAAAGTAATATCATCATATTCAAGAACAGTATCTTTAATTGCCCCTGAAATAGCCAGTCGATAGCTGCTATTAGAATTTTCAATTTTCGGCCAGAGTATTCCCGGAGTATCAAATAAAACGACACCACCTTCAAGATCGATACGCTGCTGCCTCTGAGTCACAGCAGGCTCATTTCCTACTTTGGCGATTTTGCGTCCACTAAGTCCATTAATAATGGTCGACTTTCCAACATTGGGGATGCCCATAATCATCGCTCTAACAGGCTCATTCTTTGCTACTCGCAAAGGTGCTAGCTTTCTCGCCAAATCAGTAATTCTGGTTAACTCAACCGGTTGGTGAGCACTAACGGCCAGCGCTTTCACATCTTTTTGTGAATTAAAATATTCACGCCATTGCTCGGTTAATTCAGGGTCGGCCAGATCGATTTTGTTCATCACTTTGATGACAGGCCGATTGAGCCCCTTAAATTCGTACAACTCTTCAATAACAGGGTTGGAGCTACTGTAAGGGATCCGGGCATCAATCACTTCAATAATCAAATCAACTTTGTGAAGTGCCTGTTTGATTTCTTTCTGGGCTTTGTGCATATGCCCTGGATACCATTGAATGGCCATCTAAACTCCAGAATTAAAAAATAATAACCAAGCTATTTTAGAGCCAAAAGCCGGTTTAAGTAAGCGAAAATTTTAACTGACGATTATTATTATTGTGTGATTCATCTAATTTTCTAAAAAACAGCGGAACGAAACTAAATATGCTACATTTACTCTATTACTCAAGGCTAAGGGTAGCATTTTAAGAGAGCAGCAAGATGACTGATGAGCGCCGACATTTTAACCGAGTCACGTTTAATACACTAGCAAGTTTCTATGCTGACAAAAAGCAAGTTGATTGCCAGATAGTCGATATTTCAATCCACGGTGTTTTATTACAACTACTTGAAGATCAAGATGTTGAAGCAGGCTCTAATTACCAACTGGATATTCCCCTCAGTGAACACGGAGAGAAAATCTCAATGGAATTAGAACTAATGCACTATCAGGATAGGCAGCTTGGACTCAAGTGCATTCATATTGATCTCGACAGTATTACTCATTTACGCCGACTGGTTGAATTAAACCTTGGTGACAGTGAGTTACTGGAAAGAAACTTTACAGCATTGCTAAATGACAACAGGTGAATGATTTAACCTATTTAGCCTCACTTTTAACCATTACCAATCGCCTATTATTTCAAAGTAATCACGACTCAAACCAACTTATCGTCATCCATCTAACTGATTCACTGCATCAACTTAAAGCTCTGACAGAGCAGTCAATGCCTCAGACAACTGGGCAACCGCAATCACCTTAATTCCTTCAATGCCCTTCCTGGGTGCATTTGCCTTAGGTACAATAACCATTTTAAAACCATGCTTTTTGGCTTCTTTGATCCGCTCCTGGCCATTAGGAACCGGCCGAATCTCCCCAGAAAGTCCAACTTCACCAAAAACAATCAATTCTTGTGGTAAAGCCAGACTACGCAAACTCGAAACCACTGACAATAATAAGGCTAAGTCAGCACTGGTTTCCATTACTCTAACGCCCCCCACCACATTGAGGAAAACATCCTGATCATGGCAAAAGACTCCACCATGACGAGATAAAACCGCTAGTAACATCGCTAACCGGTTTTGATCTAAACCAATAGCAACTCGTCTTGGGTTACCGCCGTGTGACTCATCAACCAATGCTTGAACTTCAACCAGTAATGGTCTGGAGCCTTCCCAGGTAACTGTTACCACACTCCCTGGTGCCGCCTGCTGATAACGAGACAGAAATATTGCTGATGGATTTTGAACTTCCTTGAGACCTTCTTCAGTCATTGCAAAAACCCCTAATTCATTCACTGCACCAAAGCGATTTTTAACCGCCCTTAATACCCGGTATCGACCATCACGCTCACCTTCAAAATACAAAACCGCATCAACCATATGTTCAAGTACTCTGGGCCCAGCCAACGCACCATCTTTTGTTACGTGACCAACCACAAATAAAGCAATTCCCTTCTGTTTGGCAAAACGCACCAACTGGGCTGTACTCTCACGAACCTGAGCAACACCACCAGGTGCTGATTGCAGCAACTCGGTGTAAATGGTTTGAATTGAGTCGATCACCATCACCTGAGGCTGAACCTTCTGCGCAGTCGCAATAATAGTCTCTACTTGAGTTTCAGTTAATAAACTTAGATTGTCCCCGGCCAGACCAAGCCGTTTTGAGCGCATGGATATTTGTTGTGCCGACTCTTCTCCGGTCACATAAACTGCATTTAATTGCTCACTCAGATGACACATACACTGAAGCAGTATTGTTGACTTTCCAATTCCAGGATCACCACCAATAAGCACTACAGAACCTGCGACTAGCCCGCCACCAAGCACTCGATCAAGTTCAGATAAACAAGTTCCAATACGTGCAGTTTCACTGTGCTCAACTTCACTAAGTTTTTGTAATTGCTTTTCGTTTCCGGCGTAACCGGCAAATCGTGCACTTTGTGCTGGCTTTTTTGTATCCAGCTGCTCTAACAGGCAGTTCCATTGACCACAGTCGGTGCATTGACCGGCCCATTTGGGTGAAATAGCTCCACACTCGCTACAAACATATTGAATTTTAGTTTTCGACATAGCTCACTTTGAAAAAGATTGAATTTTCCATTAATCAGGACATTTTGCTAATATACCACTATCTATTTTAACTACTAGCCCTTAGGCTGTTAGTTTAGTGACTAATGCCTTTATTCCGGCATTAAATTCAACTAAGAGAGTGACTATGAGTTGCTGGACGCCAGATTCATGGCAAAATTTTAAAATTGCGCAACAAGCCTGCTATACCGATCAAACGTTATTGAAAGCAGTGCTTGATGAGCTGACTCAACTTCCCCCACTGGTCAGCGTGGAAGAAATTGATGACCTGAAATCCAAACTTGCCAGTGCTGCTCGCGGCGAATCTTTTATCTTGCAGGGTGGCGATTGTGCAGAACTTTTTTCCGATTGCAATGCACAAGCTATCACCAGTAAATTAAAAATCTTATTGCAAATGTCTTTAGTTTTGGTTCATGGCCTTAACAAGCCAGTTATTAAGATTGGTAGAATGGCCGGACAATACGCCAAGCCTCGCTCAGCGGAAACAGAAACCAAAGACAATATAACACTCCCCTGTTATCGAGGCGATTTAATTAATCAATCACCATTTAATCATGAACAACGACAACCAAACCCTAAAAGGCTATTGAAGGGATACTCATTTGCCTCACTAACACTCAACTATATAAGGACATTACTGGAAAACAAATTTACCGACTTTTCAACAATGGAAAACTGGGATCTTGATTTTGTCAGCCATTCACCACTAGCCAATGACTACCATGAAATATTGACTAAAATTCACGAATCTATCAACTTTGTTAATAACCTCAACCAAGGAGTGCCACAGCTCAATCAAGCAACTTCCATGAGCAATGATAGAGTATTTACCTGCCATGAGGCACTTCACTTACAATATGAGCAAGCTTTAACCCGTCGAGGTAATGGTAACCAATGGTATAATCTGTCAACCCACCTTCCCTGGATTGGTATGCGCACAGCCCAGTTAGACTCTGCTCATGTTGAATATATGCGCGGAATTGCTAATCCGGTTGCGGTCAAAATAGGTCCGACAACTACCAGCCAACATTTGCTAAAACTTTGTGAAACTCTCGATCCGGATAATATTCCAGGCAGATTAATATTGATCACTCGCTTTGGTAATACGAAGATCGAAAAACACTTACCCCCCTTAATCAAAGCAGTACAAAAAGAAGGCCGATTGCCCTTGTGGTGTTGCGACCCAATGCACGGAAATACCTCTACCACTCGAAATGGAACAAAAACCAGACGCTTTGATGCGATTATTGAAGAACTGACATTGGCATTTAAGATCCACCAACAGTCTAATAGTCATCTGGGCGGTGTTCATTTTGAATTAACCGGTGAGCATGTAACTGAGTGCATTGGTGGAGCACGTGGACTAACCGAATTTGATCTAGACAGGGCTTATAAGAGCCTGGTTGATCCGCGACTGAATGCCGATCAATCATTAGAAATGGCAATGCGCATAGTGAAATTAAATCAACAAATGACAACTCCGAATGTAGCAGAAAAGACTAACCTGTCTTCTGCTTAAGTATTTTAAATTTAAATAGGAAACGACTAATAGAAGGTACCAGTACAATGAATAAACAAATATTTCTATGCGGATTACTTATCTGCTTGTTAAGTCCTTCAAAATTACTATATTCGGTTGAGTATTATTCGCCGGAAAACACAGCAAGCGCTTATCAGCTGATTTCTCAGAAATTATTAACTATAGAGCAGAGCGAAGCGAAACAATCTAAATATTTTGCTCAAACTAAAAGTAGTAACACACCGTTAGACCTTTTTAATGAAATCACCTCTTCAGAAAGCTTATCTGTTGCTGCTAAAGAATTTCTACTTTTTGAACTTGCAAGGAACTTGAAAAACCAACCTCTTTCTAGCAGTGAACAAGTATTAAACTTATTAATAAAACAAAAAACGATAATAAGAACTTCTTTAAATGATGGAGGGCATCAACAAATTATAAACCCTTATCCGGTAAGTGGCGCTGCAAAGGCTAGTTTAAACTATCTGAAGATGCAGGAGCAAAGTCATAACCTTCTTGAACTGATAAAAAGTGCAGACTTTTCAACGCTGGAACTTACCACTGAATTCCTTCAACAAAAGAAATTGCAATTGTTGATTATCAGGAACCTGATCACGGAACTAACCCAACAAGAAGCCGAGGAATTTATTCAATGGAGCCTGGACAAAAAAGATATTGGCCTTGAATCAAAATTAGTTGTTGCTCTCAAAGCCAGGAACCAAACAGCCATCCAATATATTCTAAAACAAGCCCCGACCATTCCATTACAGCATTATTTACCTTCGATTATTCAGCAATGGCCTGCTGAACAACAGCTCGAAATACTGAAATCAATCAGCACGAATAAGAACTATGCCTCTCAGGTAACTTATTATGTTAGTCGACTGGATATTGACCACTCATTAAAAATAGACTTCTGGTTTGCCCAATTAACCACTCAACTCTCAAGCGCCTCAGCAGCACATCAGCTGGCAAATCATATGGATGATGATATCGCCGCTCGCCTCTTTGATAAGGCAGGCGAACCAGATTCCTCCCAAGTTCTAAAGAACGTGGTTTTGGCGCTAGGACTAAGCCAACATGAGGCTGCAAAGGACCAACTAAACCAACTGATTAAGCTCAATAAACTACCAGCTAACTTGGTAAAGGAGGTATCAAAATGGTAATACGACTAATTACAATGGTACTCTTATTTATATCAGCATTGTCGGTTAACGCAACCCAGTTAACCTATACCCAAAATGTCGAAAATGATCCCAACTCGCGTGCACTCGGTTATCCAGTCCCTGTACCTGTAGCATCACAAACTCCTGTTGATGGTTTTCGAGAGTATGACAGTTTATTTGCACGTCACCAGGATATTGCCTTAAGTTCACCGCTAATCAACGGACAGATAATCGGGCAAACAACTCGCGGAAACAATATTTGGGCCTATATATTAAGTGATGATAACCAGCAAACAACCGAAGGCAATATCATTGAGGGCAGCCTGCTACAAAATGGTGGCATTCATGCCAGGGAGTGGCAATCACCTGAAGTGATTACCGGCATCATGGAGCGTTTTTTTGAACACCAGAACGATCAGGGATTTTATCAATATCTATTAGAAAATAGCCAGATTATACTAATTCCCGTACTCAACGTTGACGGCTTTAAGCAAACCCAAAGATACCCGGTTAATGCTATTTTCAGTATCGATCAAGACGATAGTGTTGGTGTCACTCCTCGTGATGGGCGAATGAGACGAAAAAATATGCGTGGAGTTGATATTGAGCTGGCAACAGAAAATGATTATTTGCGTGGCATTGATCTCAACCGAAATAATGATCCTTATTGGGCAACCAACCCGGGCCGCTCCTCCAGTCGTCAGGAGTCTATCGTCCATCATGGTTCAGGTCCGGCTTCTGAACCAGAAACTCAGGCACTGCAGTCTGCAGCAGCCATTGCCAACGGCAACCTTCGTTTTTATATAGACACTCACTCCTTCACCAAAATCTATTTTGCGCCAATGACTGGAAACGCTCGGCGGGATAATATCACAGCGCAAATTGCAGGCAGAATGCGTGCGGTCAACAATAACACTTATAGCTATGGTCCTTCTGGCGCGGGTGGCGGAATTGGTTCAACAGATGAATACTTTGCCAACATTTTTCAAGTGCCTTCTTATACTCTTGAAACAGAACCAGGACAGGGCGGAGGAACCGACTATGGCGGTTTCGGTGTTTCACATGACGGTTTTATCTTACCTGAAGCTGAAATAAATCGGGTTAGGAATGAACTTGCTAACGCTTCTATTCTGGGTTATTACATGCAGGCTGGACCTCCAGGTATTAGCCAGATTCAGATCACCCGTACAGACGATGATTCGACCGTATTTCAAGGGCAGTGGCAAGCAGATACAACGACCACTCGCAGTTGGCAGGTGATCGAAAATATTCCATTAGAAGCTAACGTCGAATATCGCGCTCGCATATCATTTAATAAAGCAATGCGCTGGCGCTCCAACCAGTCAATTACCCAATATCCTGGCCAATCTATTAACCTCGATGTTTCTGTTGTATTAGAGGGGTTTGACAGTAGTGGTGTTGCATATCAGGAATCCCTGGCGGAAAATGGTAGTTGGCTAAATGCTATCGGGGTTGCTAATAATGGTTATCTAAACTATCACGATGATAGTTACCTATTTGAATTTTCTCTTAGTGAAGATTCACCTGCCCTGTTAGCACGTCTGCAGCAGCTTGCGGTTACCACTACTGATTTATCAGGCCAAATGCTCGACTCTAACCCTGCCACAGTGGTCGATTGGCGTAACGGTTTCTGGAATGGGTATGAATCAACTAACGGGAATTTTGCCGATACCGGTGGAGTTGATAGAACCATCAGACTGATCGATGATGGTAGCCCAGCATTTACCATTCCAGCGACACCTGTAGGCGGTGGTAATGGCGGTGCTGATGAGGGCGGGAGCAGTGGCGGTGGAAGTAACCACTTTATTTCTCTATTACTATTGTTGTTATTAGCTATCAATCGACAATATATTTGTTCAATCCCACAAGCTAAACCATACCGCAATTAAATTGACTCAACTCAGGCCTGTATACCCACTGGCCTGAGTCCAACTCAAGTGATAAGATTAGGCATCAAACAGTTACACTGATCATTCCAATGTCTGATTCAAATAAAAACACACCTGATAAAATAGAAAAGAAGCACCCAGGATTATTGAGCGTCATACAAAGTGTATTGGCGGCAATGTTCGGTGTGCAAAGTGATAAAAACCGTACCGAAGATTTTGAGAACGGGCATATTGGTAATTATATATTTGTCGGGATAGTAATGGTCCTGGTGTTCATTTTTAGTCTAATATCGATTGTTGATTCGATATTAGAAAACGCTGGTCAATAACCCGCGTTTATGTCAGAAATTAAGCAGGCATCTCTTTTTTATCTGGAGCCTCTCTGTCTGTTATTCGAACAATATCGTGATTTTTACCATGTTCCAGTGGCAAAAAAACAAAACAGACATTTCTTAGCGCAGCGTATCAAAAACAAAGATTCAATTATTTTCATAATTTTTGAACAACAGCAAGCCTCAGGATTTATTAATATATACCCTTCATATTCATCAATAGCAATGCAACCGATGTGGATCATTAATGACCTATTTATTACTCCTTCTTGTCGTCGTAAAGGTTTAGCAACCCAACTAATGAAAGAGACAATAAGATATGCGAACAAAAATGAAGTTTTCTCAATAAAGCTTGCAACTAGCGTTGATAATATTGCTGCTCAATCATTATATAGTTCTTTAGGATTTCAATTAAACAATGAGTTTAACTACTATACTAAACAACTTTAGCTTGCTTTTTAGTAATACGAAAATAGTACCAGAGACTGATCCCCAGCATAAGTAGAATCACCGGAATCGCAATCCAGATTAGTAATGACCAGCCACGACTAAACAGGATCATACCAGCAGAAAGCGAGGCACTCGCTTGCACCAGAAAAATTGAGAAATCATTAACCGCCTGAACTTTGAACCTTTCATTTGGCTGGTATGATTCAGGTAACAATAAAGTGCCACTGGTAAATAAGAAGTTCCAACCAATGCCAAGCAAAACCATTGACCACCAATAGTGCATTATCTGCTTACCGGTAAGAGCGATAATCACCACCAACAGATACATCAAACAACCGGTTATCATCAATTTTGCGATGCCAAACCGACGGATCAGATAAGCGGAAAAAAAAGAAGGAAAATACATTGCGATAATATGGCTTTGAATAACCCATTTTGTCGATGCTAAGTCATGACCTTCAACTACATGCATACTGAGAGGTGTCGCAGTCATGACATAACTCATTACCGCATAAGCAATCGCGCCAGAACAAACAGCGATAATAAATACTGGTTGAGAGACAATACTCGTTAGAGGGCGTACCTGATCTTCAGATTTGTTTTCCGTCACTTTTATTGGGTTAAGTGCAAGTAAAGCCAAAATAGCGATAATGATTAAAATCATCAATGCTAAAAAAGAGCCCGCAAAGCCATGTGGTGAAACAAGCCAGTCTTTTGCAATTACGGCAACTTCCGGCCCTAGAACAGCAGCAAAGATACCACCAATCATTAATACAGAAATCGCCTTTGGCGAGTCATTGATATCATCAAGACTCTCAATAGCCGCGAACCTCATTTGAGCAACAAAAGCCATACTTATACCCAATAAAACTGCGCCGGACACCAATAATACAAACTGACTGTATAGTGTCGCTAAAACACATAAAAAAGCGCCACAAATTGCAACAGATAACCCAATGATGGTACCGAGTTTTCTGCCAACTTTCTGCATTAGCATTGAAGCAGGTATCACAGCAAATGCTGTTCCCAAAATCATCAGTGTAAGTGGCAAAGTAGCTAATTCAGGTGTCGGTGCAATTTTTGTAGCGATCAATCCACCAGCAAACACAACCATTGTAGATGACGACATGGCTAAAGGTTGGGCGAGAAAGAGCAACCAGATATTTTTCGGTAAACGAATAAAAAAACGTCCGAAGAAACTAATGGCAACAAGTAAACTAAATGCTAACAGTAATGTAACCGACATCAACAATCCATTATTTTATTGCGACTTAAAAATAAAAAGAGGCTATTAAAAAGCCCCTTTTCCGATGACTTTCATAACAGATCTTAGCGCGGGTCTTGTTCTTCCAGGGACATGCGTCCAATACTCGAGTCAAATGCTGAGTCGCTTCCCTCAGATGCATCAAGTTTAATCATCAGGCGTAAATCATTTGGTGAATCAGCATGATGCAATGCATCTTCATAAGTTACTTCTCCTGACTTGAACAAACGGAACAAGCTTTGATCAAATGTTTGCATACCCTGCTCATTGGACTTACTCATCAAATCTTTCAATAAATGAACTTCACCTTTTCGAACATGATCAGAAACTAATGGGGTATTGATTAGAATTTCAATTGCTGGCCTTCGCCCCTTTCCATCAGGCGTTGGTATTAACTGCTGAGCGATAATCGCGCGCAAGTTTAACGATAAATCCATCAATATCTGGTTATGTTTTTCTTTAGGAAAAAAATGCAATATTCTATCTAAAGCCTGATTCGCATTATTGGCGTGTAGGGTACACATACATAAATGCCCTGTTTCCGAAAAAGCGACAGCATAATCCATTGTCTCGGCAGTTCGAACCTCACCGATTAGAATCACGTCAGGTGCCTGACGAAGCGTATTTTTTAGCGCACTATCAAAAGACTCTGTATCAATGCCCACTTCTCTCTGGGTAATAATACATTTATCATGATTATGAATAAATTCAATCGGATCTTCTATCGAAATAATATGCCCTGTGGTTGAGCGATTTCTATATCCGATCATTGAAGCTAATGAAGTAGACTTACCAGTACCAGTGGCACCAACAAAAATGACCAGTCCACGTTTGGTTAATGATAACTTCTTTAATATATTAGGCAGGCGTAGCTCTTCGATACTTGGAATTTGCGTTTCAATTCTTCGCAATACCATTCCCACATGATTTCTTTGTTGAAATGCACTCACACGAAATCGACCAATACCTGCCGCACTGATCGCAAAGTTGCTTTCGCGAATACGAGCGAAGTCACGGCGTTGCTCTTCGTTCATAACACTTAGAACCACCTCTCGGGCTTTCTCAGGATCTAAAGCTCTTTGTGTCACAGGCATCACTTTACCATGTATTTTAATACTCGGAGGCACACCAGCAGTAATAAAAAGATCTGATGCTTTTTTGGTGACCATCAACTTGAGTAATCCTTCAAAATCCATTGCAACTAACTCCGGAAAAATAGCTTGTTATTGTTCATTATAAATATTCAGGTTAAACCACAGAGCAATTAAAATTCGTCTTTATTTTTGGCTCTGTCTTTGGCGTCTTGTCGACTAATTAGTCCTTTCGCTAAAAGATCTTTCATACACTGGTCCAGTGTCTGCATTCCAACACCTAAACAGGTCTGAATTGCACTATACATCTGAGCTACGTTATCT
>CBDUHU010000017.1:0-15594 GCA_965366725.1 uncultured Kangiellaceae bacterium | reverse complement strand
TTTTTTGAGCAATGTGAGCACCTTAATTAATCCTATTCTGTATCTATTTTTTGGTTGCTAATTGGTGCTAGATTTATATTAATTGGACTCTGATTGAGGTTTTTTTATGACACATCCAGATAAACAGGACTGGGAAATGCTTGATGAATATCTGAAGGTATTTTCTACACTTAGCCAAGATTTTATTGCTGGGCTAGGAGAAAGAAAAGTTGGGAATACTTCGCCAAAAATGGCTCAATTGCAGCTATCTGAGCATGGAGTCGGGTTTTCAGATAGTGTGGAATATCTACGCAAAAACATTATTCCACAGCTATCAGCGAGCAGAGGCCCGCGTTACTGGGGGTTTGTAACTGGTGGTGCGACGCCAGTAGCTACTTTTGCAGATTGGCTGGTAAGTACATTTGATCAAAATGTTGCAGCTGCCGGAGATTCGATAGCAACCGAAGTTGAGCGTCAGGTGATAGACTGGATTAAAGAATTATTTGATTTGCCTGATGAATTTAATGGAATTGAAACGACTGGTGCGACGGCATCTAATTTTTTAGGTTCACTATGTGCACGTCAATTTGCCGGTCAGCAACAGGCAATTGACGTTGCCAGAAGTGGGGTGTATGGATTGTCTATCGAAGTTTTCTCCGCGACACCCCATGCCAGTATGAACAAAAGTCTTGGCATGGCCGGGTTGGGACAAGATTGTATTACCAGGGTTAACTCGCTTGCCAATACTGAAATTATTGATATTATCGATCTGGAAAACAAAATGAGTCGATCACATGCCAAAGCGAAAATCGTTATTGCGAGTGCTGGTACGGTTACTGCCACAGACTTTGATCAGCTAGTTGCAGTAAGAAAGGTGGTTGATCAATATGAAGGGTGGTTACATGTTGATGCTGCTTTTGGTTTATTTGAAAGACTGGTTGCAGGTGAAGACACATTAACTAAAGGTATTGAGTTTGCCGACTCAATCACCGTTGATTGTCATAAGTGGTTAAATGTTCCCTATGATAGTGCACTCTATCTAACCCGGCACGGTGAGGTGCTTTCCAGTGCTTGTCATGTGGCTGCACCCTATCTGGATAATGAGTTTCAACAACCCGATTTTATGTCATTAGGAATTGAAAATTCAAGACGATTTAGAGCGCTGCCAATCTGGATGAGTTTACTTGCCTATGGTAAGCAAGGCGTTGCGAGTTGGGTTGCTAACAATATTCGACTAGCAAAGAAGTTCGCTCAATTGCTTAATGAGTCAGCGGATTACGAGTTGATGCTTGAATGTAAGCTCAATGTAGTATTGTTCAGACCGGATTGTGTCGGTTTAACTGATGCCGAATCGGATCAAAAGACTACGGCTTTTTTGTCTGCGATCAATCGTGATGGGCGCGTATTTGTTAGTCCGGGCCTTTGGCAGGGTAGGAAAATTATTAGAGCAGCATTGAGTAATTGGGAAACTTGTGATGAGGATATTCAGGTTGTAATGGAATGCCTTCGCGATGTGACCAGTAAGATTTAGTTACTGGATTTAGTTGGTTGAATATTGGCTTAAATATGTAACATCGCTGAGTGCTGGTCAATTCCGTTTATTATTCGTAACAATCTTTTGGTTAAAATGTCACTGTTGATGAAAGACTGTTAATGAAGGCAGATAGAATGAACACAAAAGAGCGTCCTTATAAGTACTATGACTCGACAGTGTCTGTTTGTTCTAAATGTTTGCGTAGAGTCGATGCAAAAATAGTATTTCAACGAGGCGTTGTGTGGATGTTAAAGCGCTGTCCTGTTCACGGTGCAGAGCAAGTCAAACTGGCTGATGATATAGATTACTATAAGAGCACGCGGGAAATATTTGTTAAAACGCCTGAACAGGTATCACGTTATAATAGCTCTGCCCATTACGGATGTCCTTATGATTGAGGTATCTGCCCTGATCATGAGCAACATGGTTGTTCTCTGTTACTTGAAATAACCGATAGTTGCAATATCAAATGCCCAACATGTTTTGCCAATAGTTGTCCGGAAAAAAGTAATCATTTAACCATACCCCAGGTTGAAGCAATGCTGGATTTGGCGGTGGCAAATGAGAAAGAGCCCGCAATAGTGCAAATATCAGGCGGTGAACCGACTATTCATCCACAATTCTTTGATATTCTGGATCTGGTTAAAGCACGACCAATACAGCACTGTCTGGTTAACTCCAACGGCATTAAAATCGCCTCAGAAGAAGGGTTTGTTGAACAGCTTGCCAGTTATGCTCCAGGACTTGAAGTTTATCTGCAATTTGACTCGTTAAATCCAGAAACTTTAAAAACTCTAAGGGGGGCAGATTTAACCGGCATTCATAAAAAAGCACTACAAAAACTTAATAAACTTAATATTCCAACAACACTCGTGGCTACTGTTTGTCGTGGAATCAATGATGACCAGTTGGGTGATATCATTGAATTTGGATTAACTCAATCTTGTGTACGAGGCGTGACTTTTCAACCGCTACAGGCGACAGGCAGGTTAGAAAACTATAGCGATGGTTTCAATTGTGAGCGAGACCGAATCACCCTGACTGAAGTGAGAAGAAAGCTGTTACGTCAGCATGATTTGTTTCAGCCGCAGGATATTATACCGGTTCCCTGTTTTTCAGATAGTCTGGCTATGGCCTACGCACTCAAGCTCAATCAAGGTGAGGGTAAGAGTAATCTTGTTCCTCTTACTGGTTTGATTGAGCCGGAACTTCTACTTGATCAAGCGCGAAATACAATTGCTTATGAACAAGACCCGGCTATCAGAGAAGGGATCATCAATTTATTTTCTACACACCACTCACCGGAATCGCAACCAGATGCTATTAATCAGTTATTAGATGTTACTTCTGGTACTTCTGTTGATAATTTGAGCTATGAAAGTATATTTCGTGTATTAATTGTTGATTTTATGGATGCTTATAATTTTGATTTACGCGCAATTCGTAAATCTTGCGTGCATATTTTACATCCCGACGGAAAGCGAGCGATTCCATTTGAAACATACAATATGTTATATCGGGATGAACTGGAAACAACGATCCTTCAAGAGCGACGCTTAGAAAGGGCTAAAAACGAATTGAGTGGTCCTATTTCATGTAAGATTGTCGATTAATGAATCGTTTTTATGAGTTTGCTTGAATGACTGGAACATAAGAATGAATGTGAATGTCACAAAAGGGGCTGTCATGATGTCTTTATTGGGCGTGATTACCGTCGTCTTTGTTACAATTGTTGTAGCGGGTTATCTATTCTGGCGCTGGGACACCCATCCGGTGATTGTCACAATCACTGAACCCTTAGCAGAAGATTTTCCAACAGATGGCTTTTCACACCAGGCTTTTGAAATATTACTGAAAAAATATGTTTCAAGTTCCGGGCGTGTTGACTATGCATCATGGAAACATGATCCGGCAGCATTGAGACAGCTCGATCAATATTTGGCTGCTGTGGCTCGCTATAGTCCGGAAAACCAACCTCATCGCTTTAATGAACTCAATAGTGCCCTAATTTATTGGGTACAAAGCTATAACGCAGTGGTTATTCGAAGTATATTGAATCACTGGCCACTTTCTTCGGTAACAGAATTAAAAGCTCCGGTAGAAATAGTTCGAGGGCTTGGTTTCTTCTACACCAGAAAGTTCATTTTTGGTGGTGTTGCCTACAATCTCTATCAGGTTGAAAATGAGAAGATATTTAGTGGCAAAACCGATCCTCGGGTTCATTTTATATTAAATTGTGGGAGTGAAAGTTGTCCCGCATTACGTCCGCAACTTCCCACAGGCAAAAAGCTGGAAGTGTTATTAGCTTCTGCAGCTAGGGAGTTTGTTGCAGATCAACGAAATGTTGCCATCAACCATCAGCAAAAGACAATTGCTTTATCAACTATTTTTAAATGGAACAAGGATGATTTTATTAAGGTGGTAGAAGCAAAAGATGGTAATGGAACATTGGTTGATTATTTATTATCAATCGGTGATGAAGGCTTTATCCGGCAATTAGAAAGCGCCGGAGATTATCAAATCATCTATACAGAATATGACTGGTCGGTCAATAAACAGCCGCTGGCAAACCAGAGTAATAAAGTCGATGGATAAGGTTTCCAGCTGTTGTGTGGATTTTTATCAGCTGCCGATTATTCATTTTTTGTTAGGGGATAGTTTTCATCCTGGCGGAACTCAACTGACTTCTCGACTGGCTTCTCAATTATTGTTGGGGCCTGGAGATAAAGTTCTTGATCTGGCATCAGGAAAAGGTACTTCCAGTTTATTTTTGGCTGAGCACTTTGGTTGTGAAGTGGTGTCAGTTGATCTGGCTACTAAAAATCTTAAAGAAACTAACAATCTGGCTATAGCTAGAGGGCTAGGAAATGTTGTTTGGCCAGTGACAGCAAGTGCTGACAATTTACCTTTTATAGATGAGTATTTTGATGCTGTTATTTGTGAGTGTGCCTTATGCACATTCAGGTTTCCGTTTAAAGTTCTTACTGAAGTTCGGCGTGTATTGAAAAAAAATGGTCGACTGGGACTCTCTGATGTGTGCCTTAATGCTGAATTACCAGGTCAATTAAATACGATTGTTAACCAGGTTTTGTGTATTGCAGGGGCACGCTCACAAACGGGCTATTTAAGTCTCCTGGAAAGTGCTGGTTATAGAGTAGGCGCTAACATCAGAGTTGATCAGGTGCTCTATGAAATGCTGAATAATATTGAGAAAAGGATAGGGCTACTATCAACTGTATCGAATAATCCAATATCAGCTCAATTAAGCTGGTACAAAGAAGACGAAAAGGCCTTTGCCAGGGTGAGTAAATTTATCCGTAATGGTGGACTTGGCTATTTAATGTTGGTGGGAGTTGCTGATAGCTGAAACAACCAGTAGTAGATAGATTGATGATGTTAATTCAGTTGAGTGCCAACAAAAAAGCCAATGATGAAGTGTCATTGACTTTTGGGAGTCTTATCAACATTTTGTTATCAACAAGGGATTATTTCTTTTTCTTTTCTTTTTTATCTTTTGAATCTTTTGAATCTTCAGGTTTTGCAGCTTCAATTGACTCAAGCAAGGCTTCATTTAGCATCGGCACTTGTTCAAGAGACTTTTTATCATCAACGCTTTCAGCTAATTGATTAAATTGCTGGTTGGCAAATGTGTCTAGCTCACGATGTTTCTCAACTAGCTCGTTAGCCTGCTCCAGCGCAACTTTTGACTCTTCAACTTTCTGCTCAGCTCGTTGTTTATCCTTTCTCAGAGTACGGCTCACTTCTTCAGCACGTTTACGAGAATTAGCCTCATCCATTTTATCTTTCTTAAGGCTTTTCATTTTCTTGACAACATTTTCTGGCGTATCAGCAAGTATTTTGGTGATTTGCTTAATTTCTTTTTGCTTTTCTGCCAGTTGAGTTTTGAGTTTTTTTACTTCCTCAGTATTGGCTTTTTTAGCCATATCTCGTTTTTCTTCACTGGTTTTCAAATCTGCGAGGGCTTGCTCTTTACCTTCAGTGATTTCGGTATTTGATATCTCAGATTTGGTCAATTTAGCTTCTAAAACAGAAATGTCTGTTTTAGCTTGTGCTTCAGCTTCCTGCAGCTTTGCCTCGGCATTATTAGCCAGATCAACTGTCTTTTTCATGGCTTCTTCGAGTTCTCGCGCACTACAGTCAGCATTAAGACCTAATGCTTTTGTGGCTGTCTGCATTAATACTTGTTTGCTAATGGCCAGATCTTTCCAGACTTTTAGCTGTAATTCTAAGTCAGTTTGTTCCAATTGTTTTTCCTGTTGAGCTTATTTTTCGCGCGGCATCATACCAAAAAATGACCACCAATAGCTACCAAAAGGATGAATAATGACCAAAAAAAAATCTATTATTTGCTAACTTGGGCAAATAACGCTGTTTTGGTCTGTCGAATTACTATTTTGGGGCTATATCGTGGTGAAATCCGAACTAGCATTAAGCTAGCTTTTCGACTGGTTCAAATATTTTGCCAATTGTTGTTGTAGTGCCTTGGGGATTGTTTTCAGGATTAATTCTCCAGTCTCAGAATTAAACACCACATTTTCCCCCATCATATCCGAAGAAAAGCTGATACTAAGATCTTTTTCACGTCCGTAAAATCGAACAAACTTCTTCAGGCTGTTACGATGAGCATAAATCTCTTCCTTGGGTTCTTCTTGTTTTTCCTTAACAAAGTCTGAAAAATGCTCGGGTTGGTTTGAGTTGAGCTCTTCAGATAGATTCTTGATATTAACTGCATTTCCTTGCATATCTTGTTCAACGCAGTAGTTGACTACTTTAT
Source organism: uncultured Kangiellaceae bacterium (assembly GCA_965366725.1). Classification (GTDB taxonomy): domain Bacteria; phylum Pseudomonadota; class Gammaproteobacteria; order Enterobacterales; family Kangiellaceae; genus Aliikangiella. The sequence goes on along the minus strand of CBDUHU010000017.1, from coordinate 9,286 downwards.
TTTTGTATTGCTTACTCTCTTCATCCGGAAGCGTTTGGGCATATTCGTCTACAATTGTTAAGAACTCATCGGTTTGTTGTTGTAAATTGACGCTGGAAACAAAACCAGAAAACTGGAGAAAAGCGTGACTAAGTTCCTTACTGCCTCTACTGGTGATAACCGTTAGATATTGTTGCCAATTCTCAACAGACCATTGATTAAAGTCGAGTTTCATGACAAAACTCAACTTACTGGAGTCAATGTAGTCGACATTATCAATATCTAAATCAGAATCAATAAACTGTGCTTCAGTATGATTAATCCAGAAAATATATAAGTGGGATTCTTCAAGTAGCTCTTCAACTGCAAACAGTATATGAGCACTAAAACCGTCTTTTATCTCGTCTAATTTAGACTTTAGATGTTGGGTGAGGTTCTTAGTTGCCGATGTAAAGCCCATTGATTCAGAATGATACTGTTTTAGCCAACCGGGTAATGGATTATCACCTTGTTCCGGGTCAAACAAGCCATATTGACGTTGCGCACTGCGTTGAAAATTTTGTTTTAACTGAGTTATAAGCGAAATAATAGGGCCTTCAGGAGTGTTCTCCGAATCTCGCAGTTTTAACGTAATATCTCCGCCTTCGGCGGTACGTTTCAGGGAGTGAATAATACAGTTTTTAATTGACATTTAATGCACTATCTTGGTTGGTTAATGCTTTGTATACGCGATAAAGCTGGATGGTGGGTATTGTATAGTATTCGAATGTCTGAGGGCTAGAGCTAGTTTGTTTTGACCATTGGCTTTTATTTTGATTGTTTTAATCCGCCCGACCAAGGATATTGACTGAGTCACCGATTTTGATAGTTGCTGTATTTCTGGGAATCAAATTCATACCAAACATAATTCCGCCATCACTTTTACGGAATTGGCTGAGGGTTTTCAATGGTTCTCCCAGGTTATTTCTCTGGCCTGTCTCTGGATTAACTGTCGTCATGATGCAACGGCTACAGGTTTTGACCAGATCGAACTCTTGTTGGTTAATAAGAATACGCCGCCAATTATCTTCTTCAAAAGCCGAACATCCGGTAACCACAAGGTTTGGTCTGAAGTGTGCCATTGTTACTGGTGTTTTCAACTGGCTATTTAGGTTATTCAGTGAGGCCTGCGATATAAGTAGCAATGGGTATCCATCGGCATAACTAACAATATCTCCTTTGTTTGAATATTGTGGATCGATGGCTCTCGGCGTTTTTTCGTCATATCTCACAAGATATACTTTTTGAGAAAGGTATTCGCTAAACCATTGATTTATATAAGTATCGGCCTTGAATGAATCAAAGGAGTCCCGCCAGACTCTAATTGTACATACTTGTCGGTTTATCGAAACAGGGTCAATTATTATCGGGGACATTTCGGGTGCAGTGACTAATAACCCTTCTGATATATATTCGGTTTTTATCAATGCCATTTGAGGGTATTTTCGTTGGCTTAAAAACAATCCATTTTCATCGACCAGCATTAACGTGCGGTCATTGGTTAACCCTATCGGCTCTACAGCGGACTGTTGTAATTGAATCCCACAGGTTGATTTTATCGGATAGATCGTAATTTGAGTCAATTCAAGTGTTGTTTTCATTGAAGAGTCCAGTAGATAACTTTAAGCATCATGATATCAATGAAAAGGGGGGTTTAGAATTAGCTGTACGATAATTACTTGATAAAAATATAAGGCTGTCTGATTAATTATGCGCTAGCTTATCTTGCGATAACTACATTATCTGGAGGGGGAATATCGACGATAAGCTGACCGCTAACTACGAAGTCACCTATGTGTGCATCTAATAAGAATATATTGTAGACCACTTCACCAAATACACTGCCATTTTGATCCCAGTCTGTTGCTGAGTAGGCACCACTGTAATTAACTTCCTGTCCGTTACTAATTAATGAGAGTGCTCTGCCTATTTGGCTGGGGCCAATTATTTCTCCGGGAGGGTTCATAATTTCTCGCAAACTATTCCTGATCTGGACAGCATCGGGGCTGTTTGTCTGATAATAATATCCCGCTTTTTCAATAGCCAGAGCTGTTATCATTGCAAAATCATAAGCAGTGACATTAAATGTTTGTGGTTGTAGTGAAAACTGGTTTACAAAGCTATCCCTGAAGTATTCGAACTCCGGATTTGTATTAAAGCCAAAACCCGATGAGGCGCCAAGTGCGTTATTAACCAATTCAAGGTCAATCAGGTTATTAATAAATTCTGGTTTACCTGCAATAGTGTCTGGAAACAGATAGAAGCCGTTAAAAGGGAGCTGTACCGCCGCATTAATCTGGTTGGCGGCAAATTCAGGTAATAGCATTGCATTTAATATTACATCTGGCTGGTGTTCATAGATAGCATCCATATATTCGGAAAAATCGGTTTCTACATCAACTGGAATGCTAACAAGGTTGGATATTACTCCACCAAGTTGTTCAAAGTTCAATTGAAATTGCTGTGCAAGGTCAGAACCAAAAATATCATCCTGATTGATCACTATAACCGCATTTAATGCGCCCTGGTTGATTGCCAGTTCTGCAAGAACTCTCCCTTGATAAATGTCAGATGGGGCAAGGCTGAAAAGGAAATCCTGGTCAACAAATGAGGCTAATGACGGAGACGTTGCGGATTCTGAGATAATCACTATTTTATCGTCGATCAGAGCGTCCATAATCACTTTCGAGCGTGACGAGCCTGATACCTGAATGATTTCTATACCAGAAGTAACCATATCTTCCGCTATTTGGGTTGAGTCGAGAATATTTTGTCTAATGGTAGAAACAAGATTAATTGGCTTGTTAAGTACTCCACCGCTCTGGTTGATTTGTTTAACTGCAAGCAGCATTGCATCTCTTCGCGATGGGCGAGCTGCAATACTCCCAATATTAATGTACTCAGGCTTGATCTGGGCTTCGATGATATTTGGGTCTTGTAATTCATTCTGGTCTGAGTCGCCTGACTGACAAGCGATAATTAGTATGACTGAACAACAGCAAAATAATGTCTTTATTAGTCTATTCTCCATTAAAATAACCACTCAAATGTTAATTGATAACGTCGTCCTAAATTTGGGTAGTCAATTCCACCAAACCCCGGATTGACATATTGATTATTAAACAGATTTCTTATTTTTAGTCCTAATCTGGCTCGGCCATGATCAAAAAATTGATTGAGTTCTTTACGAACATAGAGTGAGGTATCCTGATGTGAATCGAGCTGGTAGAATTTTTGGGCAATTAAAATATTTTGTGAAGATGCAGGCCTTTCGGATGCATATTGATATTCAAGAGAGGCTGTTACCTGCTGCTCTTTAAAGAGATAACTCATACCGACATTTAACATTTTTTGAGGAAAAATTTCGCCATCTTCCCGTTGCTCAAGAAAGAAAAGGCTGGTTTGGCTTGGTGTTATGTCCATCTGGTGGTAACTAAAATTGGCATAATTGTGCCAGTTATTTTTTTGATACTTAATTTCCACTTCTATTCCCTTTGAATGACTTGTGGAACTATTTTTTGCGAACAAATTAGTGAAGTCTGTCTGGTAGACAACTAAGTCATCAACTTTTGTTTGGAATCCAGTCATGTTTATTTTCCAACTATTCGATAATGACCAGTCCATGATTAACTCAATCGTTTTTGCTTTTTGTGATGCTAGATTATGGTTTCCTATTATATCACCGGCCTGAACTGCGTTACGGTAAAGAAGTTCTACAGAAGGCGCCTGAAATGAATTTCCCGCCAGTAGTTTCAAGCTAAGGTTGGGTTGAAATAACCACACGAACCCAAGTCTTACAGAATTTTGTTTGTCACTGATACTGCTATTATCTCGCCGTAATCCAAAAATAGTATCAACTGATTCCGAAACTGATTTTTGCCATTGAAAATAGAGTCCTGTGTTATCAACTTTTGCTGAATCAGCTGGCATCAAGGATGTTATATCACCACTTTCTCGCTCTACACGATAGAATGTCTCAAGGGAAAAATCTTCATTCGTATGGTCAACGCCAATTAGGGTGTGTCCTAAATGGTTCCAGTCTGAAGAAAGTTCAAATTGTAAATCAAGGGCGTCAAACCCACTCCGTCTTTTTAAATAATGATCATCAGCACCTAGTTCTATACGATCATCATCACCAGTATCACCATCGCTCCATATTAGTTGACTTCTCAGTTGATGTTGGTTATTTATTGTGTACTCATGATCTAAACTGAGGTGCTGATTGATAATATGAAACTGGTTATAGCCTGTATCCCTCAAAGGGTTAAGATCTGAAAAAGGGTTATCACTATTAATGATCTGGCGAAATGCCTGTAATCCTATTTTATGGCGCTTATGTTGGTATTGCCAGGTCGCAAAAAAATTCATTGGCGTCGAGTTATTATCTCTGGATTTTGCGTGCAAATTATTTTCATTAGCATAAAAGCTACTCGCTTCTGGCGAAATTTTTGGTAGTTCCAATCCGCCTCGTTGTAAACGTTTGAAACTGAGGTCGATCAGCAGTTGGTAGTTTTCTGAATTGAATTGAGTAGAGCCATTAACGGCTAAACCATCCTCGGAAAGTTGGTAGTTATAGTAACTAACAGATCCCCTATGAGAATTAAAATCCGGAGATTGTGTCGTAACAATATTAATAACACCTAAAAAAGCATTTGCCCCATATAATGCTGACGCAGGGCCACGAATAATTTCTATTCTATCTACGATTGATAATGAGAAAAGGCTATCGCCAAGAAAGTTTTGCGAGGAAGAACGAAAAGTAATTGGTTTTCCATTGACCAGTACTTTCATTATTCGACTAGCTGCGCGTACACCAGCATGAGAGCCCCTTACGCCAAAGTCCTCATAGACCAGGTTATTGGTACTACTAAAACCTGCCACATGATTGATAATTTCAGCAACATTAGCATAACCAAATCGCTTTATGTCTGACTGGTTAATAACTGTAATGGAGGCCGGAACCTGGTTAATCCCCAACTCTGACTTAGTGGCCGTGTAGACTTTAACATTAAGTAACTCTTGTAAACTAAGCGCGGTTAAATCTGACTCATCGCCAGACAAGGCAGATAAATTGGTTGAGATGCTGATAATTATTATATAAATGGAAAGTTTATAAATCACTTTATCGAGTATAGATATATAGCGGAATACTCTAATTATAGACTAGTTAATCAGAGTTCGGGACAAGAATAGTCATTCAGCACAGCAATTAGTTACTATTTAACTCCTCTTATTTGAATCTATTTTTTATATTGTTATGCAATGCTGGCTGCTCTTATCCTTGTTTGAGGCTAGTAAAAAATAAATAATAAAGGAGTTTCTGATAACCACAAAGCTGCGGTTTTACCAGTTATTGTTGTGGCTCCTGGGTCTCCACTGATTGCTGGCTTTCAATAAGAGCTTCAATTGTATAGGCGATATTAAATAGTGTTTTTTCGCTGAGTGCTGAAGCTGTGATAGAAAGTCCTACCGGTAAGTGGTGAACTTTTCCCATAGGGATTGTTAAGTGAGGGTAACCGGCAACTGCTGGGGCAGTTGAGAATGAACCGGTGAAATGATCGCCATTAATGCGGTCAATTGACCATGCGGGAGTTAGCGTAGCGCTAATTAATGCGTCTAGTTTGTGCTCTTTGAGTAATTTGTCGAGGCCATTTTGTCGGGTAGCCTGTCTGATTTTTTTAAGTGCCGCTAAGTATTTTTTATCGGTTAACGAGCCTTTTGTCTGAGATTTTTCAAAAATCTCCTGCTCAAAATAAGGCATTTCTGTGGCATGATTTTTATAATTAAAATCAATTATTTTAGCCAATGTCAGATGATTGTATTGATTAGGAAGTTGTGCCAGGTATTGGTTTAGATCAGCTTTGAATTCAAACAGTAATACTTCATAACTATCCTGATAAAATCCGTCATAGTATTCAATATCCAGGTTCTCTACTATTTCTGCTCCGGCAGTCTTGATCAATATGACTGTATGGTCGAATAATTTTTTGACAGCTTCATGTTGAAAAGCGCCTGATGAAATGATGCCTATCCGTTTTCCTTTCAATGAAGTGAATAGTTGGGAGGGCACATAGTTTTGTTGTTGATTAAAGTCAATCAGTTGGGTTGCAGGGTCAGTTTTGTCGTATCCTTTAATCACCGATAAAATGATAGCCGCATCAATGACTGAGCGAGTCATTGGCCCTGCGGTATCTTGAGTATGCGATATCGGTATAATACCACTCCTACTTACCAGACCAACCGTTGGTTTTACTCCAACAATTCCTGTGGCAGAAGCGGGGCAGGTAATGGAGCCATTGGTTTCAGTACCAATCGCTGCAACACTTAGCAGCGCCGCAACTGCTGCGCCTGATCCTGAGCTTGAACCACAGGTTGAGCGATTTAAGTCATAAGGATTGCGGGTTTGTCCCCCAATTGCACTCCAGCCTGAAGATGAGCGTTCTGAGCGAATGTTGGCCCATTCACTTAAATTTGTTTTGCCAAGAATAATTGCTCCTGCATGTTTTAGTTTTTTGATTAATGTTGCATCACGCTGTGTGTAATTGTCTTTTAATGCCAGTGAGCCTGCGGTTGTTGGCATTTCCTTTGTTTCAATATTATCTTTGACGAGTATTGGAATACCATGTAAAGGACCAACAAGATGTCCTGACTTTAATTGAGAGTCCAGTTGTGAAGCACTTTTGAGAGCATCTGGATTAATACTGATAACTGCATTGAGAGTTGAATTTCGGGTGTTTATTTGTTCAATAAAAAATTGAGTAAGTTGGTGGGCCGATAACTCACCATTTTTCATTTTTTCTATTAGTTGTGGAATACTATTATTTTGAATAGTCTGGCTAAAAAGAGCCTGATTAATTGTGCTTTTTGTTGATGATTCCGGTATCTGAGAGGCAAATGCAGGATTAGCGATAAGCAATGCGGGAGTTATTAAGAGGCACAGAAAATTCTTACCAAGTTGACGAAAAATATCCATTATTGCTCCCCTCTGAGTCATTTTATTAAGCCATTGGTAGTCTTATTTTTCTGCTTAGAATAATACCCGTTAAAGTGTTGTAGGTGATAGGTATAAGTATTGCTAATCTGCTATTGATAAAAGTTGCATAAATCGTTGCGCTGTTTTACCTAGTTTTTTTTCTGCTCGCCAGACCAGGTGAGGGGTAAAGCTAAAGCGTGAGCCATGTTGATAGTTAACTTCAACCAGAGTTCCAGCTTCTAGCTCTTTTTTAACCAGATAAAAAGGCATCCAGCCAAAGCCAATCCCCTGAAGTAACGCCTGTTTCTTACTTTTGAAATCGCTTAAAAAAAATGTTCGCTCGCTACCAAAGTGCATATGCTCTACATGGTAAAGTTCCTGTTCACTTGAGTCATGAACACTCAGTTCAACATACCGTTGAAGTTGAGTCATGGATACTTGTGCAAAATCTGCTAATGGATGCTCCCCACTTACACACATTAAGCATTCTACGTCTTTGAGCGGCCTTGATAATAGTTGAGTCGAGCTTTGGTACTCTTTAACTAGCATGAGATCTGCCTGATTTTTGTCAAAACGATGCTGCACACCGCCTAAATACTCCATTGTTAATGATATCTTGGTCGGAATATCTTCTTGAAGTAACGCTTTCATTGCAGACATGATTGGATCGATTTCTAAAATACCATCAATAACCAGTTCAAAGCTTGGTTCCCACTCCTGATTAAGTTGGAGTGCTAATTCTTCTATATGCTCTGCTTGAGAAAGTAAACGGATCCCTTCATCAAGTATTGCCTGACCAGCAGGTGTTAGCACTGCCCGGTATTCGCTCCGGTTAAATATTTCCAGGTTAAGCACTTCTTCGAGTTTCTTTATCTGATAACTGACTGCTGATTGTGCTCGATGAAGTGTTTTGGCCGCTGCTGCAAAGCTCCCTTTTTCAACAACAGTTCTTAATACCCGGATTGAATCTAGATCTAATTTCATGTCAGTCAATCAATTATTTGGATGAATTGAGCAAGAATAACATAGAATTAGTTGTTGGAGTCACTTGAGAATAAAAAGCTATAACAAGTTAAAACTGGCATATATATTGTGCTATTCGATAGCGAGGACTTCCCAGTTACTTTTATTTAATCATTTTTTGGCGAAAAAAACACCAAAAGGGTGCTTCTGTTGCTAATTACGCGTAGAATACGCGCCTCTTTTTATCGGCGGAACTATTTTATTCGTCCGTCTAGTCCGGAAGTATTGCTTTTACGGTGAGTGGGTGATGCTCCCATCCGGAACTGTTTTTTGAGGGACTTAGTCCAGTGATTGAAAATTTAAGAAATATTGCAATTATAGCCCACGTTGACCACGGTAAGACGACTCTGGTTGATAAATTATTACAACAGTCCGGTACCTTAGATCAAAGGACTGAACCCACCGAACGTGTGATGGACTCTAATGATCTTGAAAAGGAGCGTGGAATTACGATTCTATCGAAAAATACCGCGATCCGTTGGAATGATTATCGTATCAATATTGTTGATACACCGGGACATGCTGATTTTGGTGGTGAAGTCGAGCGTATAATGTCGATGGTTGATTCTGTATTACTGTTAGTTGATGCGGTTGATGGGCCGATGCCACAAACTCGATTTGTGACTCAAAAAGCTTTTGCTCAGGGATTAAAGCCCGTTTTGGTGGTAAATAAGATAGACCGACCAGGAGCAAGACCTGATTGGGTAATCGATCAAGTATTTGAGCTATTTGATCAGTTGGGAGCGACTGATGAGCAGCTGGATTTTCCGATTGTTTATGCCTCTGCACTTAATGGGTACGCATCTGAAGATGATAGTGTACGTGATGGTGATATGACGCCGATTTTTGAAGCAATTGTTAATCACGTTAAGCATCCAGATGTTGAAGTTGAAGGACCTGCCCAAATGCAGGTGACCTCACTGGATTATTCTAGCTATGTTGGAGCGATTGCAGTCGGTCGTGTAGCACGTGGAAAAATTCGTAAAAACCAGCAATTGATTAGTGTCGATGTTGAAGGAAAAGAAAGAAAAGTAAAAATTGGCCAAGTTCTGGGTTATATGGGACTGGAGCGTGATGAAATTGAAGAGGCTAGCGCTGGGGATATTATTGCGATAACTGGTATTGGTGAACCCAAAATATCAGATACGCTTTGTGATCCGGAGCATATTGAAGCAATGCCTGCGCTGACTATCGATGAGCCTACCGTTACTATGACTGTTCAGGTAAATACATCTCCTTTTGCTGGTAAAGATGGAAAGTTCTTAACCTCTC